>VBLM01000436.1 GCA_005879095.1 Deltaproteobacteria bacterium | reverse complement strand
TCATCTCCGAGGCGATCCGGGCCAGCTCGGCGATGCCGGATTGATCGAAGACCAGCTCGACACCTTCGGCCCCGAGCAGCGCCGCGTACTGCTTGGTCAGGGCGTTGCGCGGCTCGGACAGGATCCGCACCAGGTCGGCCTGCGAGAGCGCTTCCAGCTCGACGCGGATGGGAAAGCGGCCCTGCAACTCGGGTAACAGGTCGCTCACTTTCGCCACGTGGAACGCGCCCGCGGCGATGAAGAGGACGTGGTCGGTCTTGACCGGGCCGTACTTGGTGTTGACCGTCGAGCCCTCGACGAGCGGCAAGAGGTCGCGCTGCACGCCGCCGCGCGAGACGTCTGGCCCGTGCGACTGGCCCGAGGGGAGCGCAACCTTGTCGATCTCGTCGATGAAGACGATGCCGTTCGACTGCACCCGCTCGAGCGCCTCGCGCACGACGCTCTCCTTGTCCACGAGCTTCTCGGCCTCCTCCTGCGCGAGGAGCCGTCGGGCTTCGGGAACGCCGAGCTTGCGCTTCTTGGCTTTCTTCCCGAAGGGCAGCACTTCCATCTCCACCTGGCGCTCGTCGAGGCCGCCCGCGTGCAGCATGCCGCGCAATTTCTCGCGCGTGCTGTCGCGGGAACCGGGCAATAAAAGATCCAGCAGGCGCTCTTCGGCCAGCTCCTCGGCGCGCGGCTGCACGTCCTTCGACCGCTCCTCGCGGACCAGCGCGACGCCCTGCTCGACCAGGTCGCGGATCATCGAGTCGACGTCTTTTCCGACGTACCCGACCTCGGTGAACTTCGAAGCCTCCACTTTCACGAACGGCGCGCCCGCCAGCCGCGCCAGCCGCCGCGCGATCTCGGTCTTGCCGACGCCGGTAGGCCCGACGAGGATGATGTTCTTGGGCAGCACCTCGTCGCGCAGGTCGGGCGCGAGCTTGAACCGCCGCCACCGGTTGCGCAGCGCGATGGCCACCGCCCGCTTCGCCGCGTCCTGCCCGACGATGTAGCGATCCAGCTCGGCGACGATTTCACGGGGAGTCAAATCCGCTTTCATAGCTCCTCGATGGTGATCTGGTCGTTGGTGTAGATGCAGATGCGCGAGGCGATGTTGAGCGACTCCTCGACGATCTGCCGCGCCGGCAGCGCCGAATGTTTCAACAGCGCCTCGGCGGCCGCCTGCGCGTACGGACCGCCGCTGCCGATGGCGGCGACACCGGTATCCGGTTCGACCACGTCGCCGGTGCCGGAGAGGATCAGCGTCCGCTCGGCATCGGCCACGATCAGCAGCGCCTCCAGCCGGCGCAGGAAGCGGTCGGTCCGCCAGTCCTTGGCCAACTCGACCGCCGCGCGAGAGAGATTGCGGGAAAAGTCCTTCAACTTCCCTTCGAAGCGCTCGAACAAGGTGAACGCGTCGGCGGTGGCCCCGGCGAAGCCGGCCAGCACCTTCCCGTCCCCGAGCCGGCGCAGCTTCTTCGCGCCGTGCTTCAAGACGGTCTTGTCGAGCGTCACCTGCCCGTCCGCGCCGATGGCGACCTTTCCGTCCCGGCGGACGCAAACCACAGTGGTGGATGAGATCTTCATTGGCTATATGCTAACGCGGTCATGTCCGACGTCACCATCCTCTTCGGCGGCACGTCCAGCGAGCGGCGGGTTGCGGTGGCCTCCGGGCAGAACGTCGCCTCGTTCCTGCCGGACGCGCAGTGCTGGTTCATCGCCCCGTCCGGCGCGGTGTTCCGCGTCTCGCCCGAGGACCTGGCGCGCTTCGAGCGGCCGTTCGAGCGCGATTTCGTCCCCAAGGGCGAGGCGGCCTTTCCCGACCTGGTCGCGGCGGTGGAAAGCGCGCCGCAAGACGTCTACTTCCTCGCGCTGCACGGCGGCGAGGGTGAGGACGGCACCGTCCAACGCATGCTGGAGGCGCGCAAGATTGCCTTCACCGGCCCGGGGGCGGACGCCTCGGCGCGTGCCTTCGACAAGGAGATCGCCAAGCAGGTGGCGAGCGGGGCGGGGGTTTCCATCGCGCAGTCGGTGCACCTCTCACCCGACCCGCGCGTCATGCGCGAGACGCTGCGCGACATGCTCGCCGTGCACGAGCGGATCGTGGCCAAGCCGATCGCGGGCGGCAGCAGCTTCGGCCTCTACCATCTCGGCGGCGAGGCGGACGTCGAGAAGACCGCACAGGGCATCGAGGCGTCGGGCGAGAACTATCTCGCCGAGCAGTTCGTCGAAGGAACCGAGCTGACGGTGGGCGTGGTCGACGGCCCGTCCGGGCCGCGCGCGCTGCCGCCCAGCGAGGTGCGCCTCGAAGCCGGTCGCGCTTTCGACTTCGAGGGAAAGTATCTCGGCAAGGGCACGCGGGAGATCACGCCCGCTGAAGTGCCGCGCGACGTGACGCACGCCGCCCAGCAACTCGCGCTCGACGCGCATCGCGCGCTCGGCTGCGAAGGGTACTCGCGCACCGACATCATCGTCTCGCCGAAGGGTCCCGTTTTCCTCGAGCTGAACACGCTGCCGGGCCTGACCCGCGCCTCGTTCGTCCCGCAGCAGCTGGCCGTCGAGGGAACGACGATGAAGCAGTTCCTCGACGGCCAAATCGATCTCGCCCGCAGACGGCGCGATCGCGGCTGACCGGGCTACTTCTTCGCCATCGCTCCCGGCGCGACCTTGAACGTGTCTTCCTCCATCACTTTCCAGTCGTTTCCGCCCGGCGAAGCGTGCTCGTCGGTGAACTTCATCGTCTCCAGGTCCCAGGTGACGCGGTCGAGGAACGTCGTCCCCATCATGGTCATCGGGGCCTCGCTGACGAGGGTGAACTTCTTGCCGTTCAGCTCGCCCTTCATGGTGACCATGAAGCCCATGTTGTCGACGCCGGTCGCGCGGTAGCTCTTGGCGCCCGCGTCGTAGCCGATGAGGAAGTGGCCGCTCCACTTCATCGCCTGCTTGCCCGAGCCGGTGGTGCTGCTCGCCTCGCACAGGTACCAGAAGCCGTCGAGGCCGACGTGGCAGGTCTGCTTGCCCTTGGTCGGCATCTCCGG
>VBLM01000435.1:3885-9426 GCA_005879095.1 Deltaproteobacteria bacterium | reverse complement strand
CGTTGGGGCGAAAAAGGCGATGGAGATGCTGTTGACCGGCGAGGCGATTTCCGCAGCCGATGCGCTCGCAGCCGGACTGGTTTCCCGAGTCGTTCCCGCTGCCGAGCTCGAGGCAACCGTGCGCGCGCTGGCCGGACGCATCGCGTCGTCGAGCCCGTTCGTGGTGGCCATCGGCAAGCGCGCTTTCTATCGCCAGCTGCAGATGCCGCAGCCGCTCGCGTACGACTACGCCCAGGACGTGATGTCGCTGAACGCCGCGGCGGCCGACGCGCAGGAAGGGATGAAGGCGTTCCTGGAGAAACGGCCGGCACAGTGCGGACGTTAGTCTCGGTTTTCTGATACCTTCCGCGCACCTTCGAGGTGCGCATGCACCGGCTGGAGATCGACGGAGTCTCGCTTCGCTTCGGCGGCATCTACGCGCTGCAGGACGTCACCATGCACGTCGCGCCCGGCGAGCTGGTGGCCATCATCGGGCCGAACGGAGCGGGCAAGACCAGCCTGATCAACTGCATCAGCGGCGTGTATCGGCCCTGGGCGGGGTCCGTGCGCTTCGACGGCCGCGACGTGACGCGCCTGCCGCCCGCCACCCGCACGCGGCTCGGCCTGGCGCGGACGTTCCAGAACATCGCCCTTTTCCAGCACATGACCGTGCTGGAAAACATGATGGTCGGCCGGCACTTCCACCAGAAGACCGGGCTCTTCACCGGAGGCTTCTATTACGGCCCGGGGCGGCGCGAGGAGATCGCCGAGCGGAAGATCGTCGAGGACATCATCGACTTTCTCGAGATCGAGCACGTGCGCAAGAAAATCGTCCACACGCTCGCTTACGGCCTGCAGAAGCGTGTCGAGCTGGCGCGGGCGCTGGCGCTGGAACCGTCGTTGCTGCTGCTCGACGAACCGATGGCCGGCATGAACGCCGAGGAAAAGGAGGACATGGCGCGCTTCATCCTCGACGTGAACGAGGAGAAGGGCACCACCATCGTGATGATCGAGCACGACATGGGCGTGGTGATGG
Source organism: Deltaproteobacteria bacterium (assembly GCA_005879095.1). Taxonomy (GTDB): domain Bacteria; phylum Myxococcota; class Myxococcia; order Myxococcales; family 40CM-4-68-19; genus 40CM-4-68-19. Next base: position 8,411 of record VBLM01000435.1, on the reverse strand, counting down.
ACCTCTCGCACCGGATTTACGTACTGAATTTCGGGAAGAAGATCGCCGAGGGCGAGCCCTCGGTCGTGCGCGGCAACCGCGAGGTGCAGGTTGCGTATCTGGGGGCCGACGCTGCATGAGCCCGACCGACGATACCTTTCCCAAGCTGCTCGTCCGCAACGCTGAGCGCTACGGCGATCGAACGGCTTATCGCGAGAAGGTATTCGGCATCTGGCAGCCGACGTCGTGGGCCGAATACCTGCGCGAGGTGCGCGAGATTTCGCTGGGATTGATCTCGCTCGGCGTCGGGCGCGGCGACAAGGTGGCGATCCTCGGCGACAACCGGCCGGCGTGGATCTGCGCCGAGCTGGCCGCGCAGTCGGCGGGGGCGGCGTCGGTCGGCATCTATCAGGATTCGAATCTCAATGAAGTCGCGTACGTGATCGATCACTGCGACGCGAAAGTGGTGATCGCCGAGGACCAGGAACAGGTCGACAAGATTCTCGAGATGATCGATCGGCTGCCGAAGATCCTGGCAGTCGTCTACGACGATCCGCGCGGATTGCGGTCTTACAAGCATCCATTACTCATGTCTTTGGATAGTCTGAAAGAGCGCGGGCGTGCTGTGGACCCGGCATTGTTCGACACTTCGGTGCGCGCCGGCAACGGCGAGGACCTGGCTTTGATCTGTTACACCTCGGGCACGACCGGATTTCCCAAGGGCGCGATGCTGTCGTTCCGGAATCTATTGACGATGGCGCTGTCGTTGAACGAGGTCGATCAGCGCCGCGAGTCCGACGAGTTCGTCTCCTTCCTGCCGCTGGCGTGGATCGGCGAGCAGATGATGTCGATCGCGACCGCGCTGGCGGTCGGGTTCACGGTCAATTTCCCCGAGGAGCCGGAGACCTCGGCGGAGAACATCCGCGAGATCGGGCCGCACGTGCTCTTTGGTCCGCCGCGCTTCTGGGAGAACCTCACCTCGATGGTGCAGGTGAAGATCATGGATACCACGCGGTTCAAGCGCTTCATGTACCAGCGCTGGATGCCGGTGGGGTACAAGCTTGCCGAGCTTCGGTTCGAAGGGCGGGCGCCGTCTTCGGGGTGGCGTTTTTTGTACTGGCTGGGCTGGGTATTCCTCTTCCGTGCCTTGAAAGATCGCCTCGGGGTATCGCGATTGCGCAGCGCCTCGACGGGCGGCGCGGCGCTCGGGCCGGACGTCTTCCGTTTCTTCCACGCCATCGGCGTGCCGCTGCGGCAGATCTACGGCCAGACCGAGATCAGCGGCATTTCCTGTATCCACCGCGGCGACGCGATTCGATTTCATACCGTGGGCGTGCCGATTCCGGGAACTGAAGTCCGCATCAGCGAAACGGGCGAGATTTTGTCGAAAAGCCGCGCGGTCTTCATCGGCTATTACAAGAATGAAGAGGCGACGCGGGAAGTCCTTGCCGATGGATGGCTGCATTCCGGCGATGCCGGTTATTTCAGCGAGGAAGGCCAGCTGGTCGTCATCGATCGATTGAAGGACGTGCTGCGGCTCGCCGACGGCACGCAATTCTCGCCGCAGTTCATCGAGAATCGTTTGAAATTTTCACCTTATGTCAAAGAAGCCGTCGTCATCGGCAAAGGGCGGCCTTTCTTGACGGCGCTGGTCTGCATCGATCGCGAGACCACCGGCAAATGGGCCGAGGCGCGGAAGATTTCTTATACTACGTATACAGATCTGTCTTCCAAACCCGAAGTTTATGATCTGATTCAAAAAGAGATCGACGGCGTGAACGAGACTCTGCCGAAGGCCGCGCGGATTCGCAAATTCGTGCTCCTTTACAAGGAACTGGACGCAGACGACGAGGAGCTGACGCGGACGCGCAAGGTGCGCCGCGCCTTCGTCGAGCAGCGCTATGAGCGCATCATCGCCGCGCTCTACGGCGAAGAGAAGCACATCGCCATCGACACCACCATCAAGTTCCAGGACGGCAAGACCGCGCGCATCCAGGCCGATCTGGCGGTGAGGTCGCTCTAATGGAATTTCTTCTCCAGCTCGCCTTGAACGGCGTCGTGGTCGGCAGCATCTACGCGCTGGTCGCGCTCGGTTTCGTCATCATCTACAAATCGAGCGGCGTATTGAACTTCGCGCAGGGCGAGTTTCTCCTCCTCGGCGCCTACGTTTTCTGGGCACTGGTCGAAGGGCACGCGCCCTGGCCGTACGCCGTCGCGTTGACGATTCTCTTCTCCATCCTGCTCGGCCTGGCGATGGAGCGGCTCATCCTGCGGCCGATGATCGGCGAGCCGATCATCTCGGTGATCATGGTGACGCTCGGCCTCTCCAGCATCCTGCGAGCGATCGTCCTCGGCGCGTGGGGCAGCGATACCCGGCCGTATCCGGCGCTCTTCGCCAGCGAGCCGATCCAGATCGGTCCCTTGCCGATCTCGCGCGGATATCTCTTCAGCATGTTCACCGCCGCCCTGCTCCTCGCGCTCTTCACTCTGTTCTTCCGCTATTCGCGCGTCGGCATCGCCATGCGCGCCACGGCCTTTTCGCAGGAGGTGGCGCAGTCGATGGGCATCTCGGTGCGGCGAATCTTCGCCGTCTCGTGGAGCATCGCCGCGGTGGTCTCTGCTCTGGGCGGAATCCTGCTCGGCGAGCTGCGCGGCGGCGTGGACGGATCGCTCGCCATCCTCGGCCTCAAGACGCTGCCGGTGGTGATCCTCGGCGGCCTCGACAGCATCGCCGGCGCGATCGTCGGCGGATTGATCGTCGGCGTGCTCGAGAACCTGGCCGGCGGATATCTCGACCCGGTGATGGGCGGCGGCGTGAAAGAGGTCGCGCCGTTCGCGGCGCTGGTCCTGATCCTCATGTTCAAGCCCTACGGACTGTTCGGCAAAGTGAAGATCGAGAGGGTGTGATGCGTTCCGGCGATTTCCGAACCAGCTATGAAGCGGACATGGCGGTCTTCGACACCGCCCTCGCCCGCTGGTTGCTGGCTGGTTTCGTGGCGGCGCTGCTTCTTTTTCCGCTGATCGGAACCAGTTTCTGGCTCGACGTCTCGAGCCGCGTCGGCATCGCGGTGATCGCGGCGCTCGGACTGAACATCTTGACCGGATTCACCGGGCAGATCTCGCTCGGCAACGCCGCCTTCCTCGCGGTCGGCGCGTACACCACCGCCTGGCTGGCGGGTAAAGGCGTTCCGTTCATCATCGCGATGTACGTCTCCGGCCTCGTCAGCGCGCTGGTAGGAATGGTCTTTGGAATCCCTTCGCTGCGATTGAAGGGTTTGTACCTGGCAATCGCGACGCTCGCCGCGCATTTCATCGTCGCGTTCACCGTCGTCCACTGGGAAGCCGTGACCGGCGGCGTCAACGGCATCTCCATCCCGCCCGCGCAGATCGGCAGCTTCACCTTCGATAGCGACCAGCGGCTCTATTACGTGATTCTGGCTGCCGCCATCTTCCATCTCTGGTTTGCCAAGAACCTCTTCCGCACGCGGATGGGCAAAGCCTTCATCGCCGTCCGCGATCACGACATCTCCGCGGAAGTGATGGGTGTCGACGTCTTCCGCCACAAGCTCTACGCCTTCGGAGTCAGCTCGTTCTTCGTCGGCGTCGCCGGGTCGCTGCTCGCCTATCAGGCGAAGATCATCAGCCCGGAGAACTTCCCGCTCAGCGTGGCCATCGATCAGCTGGGAATGATCATCATCGGCGGGCTCGGCAGCGTGCTCGGCTCGATCTTCGGTGCCGTCTTCATCACGCTGTTGCCGGAAGTGTTGCGCATCGTCACCGGCGCGCTCGCCGGGCAACTGCCCCAGCTGGTTCAGCTGTTCGCCGCTTTGAAGCTGGGCGTCTTCGGTCTCACCATCGTGCTGTTTCTCATCTTCGAGCCGGACGGCATGGCCGCCCGGTGGCACCGCATCAAGGCGTACTGGAAGTTGTATCCATTCTCTTATTGAGGAGGGCGCACCATGATCGTCGCGATCGTCGCACTGCTGCTGGCGCAAACGGAAGAGATCAAGGTCGGCGGGCTTTTCGACCTGACCGGAGTCACGTCGGACGTGGGAAAATCCTTCGCGCAGGGAGTGCGCGACGGCGTGGCGTGGACCAACGCGAACGGCGGGATCAACGGGAAGAAGATCCACCTCTTCGATACCGATTATGGTTACAAGATCCCCGAGGCAGTCAGTTCCTACAAGCGGATGACCGGCGACGACAAGGTGATCATGATCAACGGCTGGGGCACCGGCGACACGGAGGCGCTCAAGACCCAGGTCAATGCCGACAAGGTCCCGTATATTTCAGCCTCGTTCTCCGCTCACCTCACCGATCCGACCAAGACGCCGTACAATTTCTTCGTCGCGCCCAGCTATTCCGATCAGCTGCGCGCCTGGCTCTCGTGGGTGAAGGACGACTGGAAGGACAAGTCACGCAATCCCAAAGTGGCCTTCTATTATGGCGATAACGCTTACGGTAAGTCGCCGATGGAGGCCGGCCGCCAGTTCTGCAAGGAAAAGGGGATCGACCTGGTCGACGAGGAGATCCTTCCGGGCGTGTTC
>VBLM01000435.1:0-3863 GCA_005879095.1 Deltaproteobacteria bacterium | reverse complement strand
GGATTGACCATCAAGTTCGGCAGCAATCCGTACGGCTTCAGCGAAGCCCTGCCCAACGTGGCGAAGGAAGCGGCCGAAGGCGTGACCGGAGTCGTCCCGCACGTGCCGTTCGGCGAGAAAGTCCCGGGGATGAAGCGGCTGGTGGATTATCACCAGAAGAACCATCCGAACGACACGCACGACGCCATCTACGTGCGCGGCTGGACTTACGTGCTGGTCTGGAGCGAGGCGCTCAAGCGCGCGGACAAGACCGGCCAGCTCAACGGCCCCGGCGTGAAGGCGGCGATGGAAACCATCCAGAACTTCGACCTCGGCGGGCTGACGAATCCAGTGACCTATACCGCGACCGATCACCGTCCCTCGACCAAGACGCCGATCTACATGATCAAGGACCTACTGCTCCTATGGGCCGATCGACGCCGTACTCGGGATCTCAATCGAAGCTCCAGAAGGTTCGGTGATATGCATCCTCGGGCCCAACGGCGCCGGCAAGAGCACCACGCTGAAAGCGATCTCCGGTCTGCTTGCGACCGAGGAGGGCGAGGTTACCGATGGCGCCATCGAGTTCGAAGAGCAGCGCATCGACAAGCTGTTGCCCGAGGACATCGTCCGGCGTGGCATCTTCCAGGTGATGGAGGGCCGGCGGGTCTTCGAGGACCTGACCGTCGACGAAAACATCACCATGGGCGGATTCATCCGCCGCGATCGCGCCGGGCTCAAACGAGATCGCGACCTCTGCTTCGATTACTTTCCGCAGCTCAAGGCGCTGCGCGGAAAGCTGGCCGGATATCTCTCCGGCGGCGAGCAGCAGATGCTGGCCATCTCGCGCGCGCTGATGGCGCGGCCGCGCTGCATCCTGCTCGACGAGCCGTCCCTCGGCCTCTCGCCGAAGCTGGTGCAGGAGATCTTCGGCATCATCAAGCGCATCAACGAGCAGGAGAAGACGACCATCCTCCTGGTCGAGCAGAATGCGAACCAGGCGCTGGCCATCGCGCACTTTGCCTATCTGATGGAGGGCGGGCGCGTGGTGCTCGAAGGCGACACCGAGAAGGTAAAGAACAACGAGGACGTCAAGGAGTTTTACCTGGGCGGCGCCGGCGAGAAAAAGAATTACAAGGCCGTCAAATCGTACCGCCGGCGCAAGCGGTGGTTGTCATGACTTCACCGCTCCGCCAGGGATGGATGCTCAATCCCGCGCTCGAGACGCAGGACGAGGTCGCGCACCGGGCATACCTCGACCGACGTCTGCGAGAGACGGCAATCTGTCGAAGATGCAGTCGGAGAACCCGCCCTTCGCGGGATTGCTCAAAGGGCCGGTCTCGCGGCTGCGACGGATGTTCGCGTCGCCGGGGCCGACGCTCGTTCCGCAGGGCGGCGCGGTCGATTACTGGCGGTTTGGAATGGCATTCGCGGGCTGCGGAATCAAAGCCGGCGACGTGGTGATGAATACCTTGTCTTATCATTTGACGCCCGGCGGATTCATGCTCGATTCCGGATTGCGCAGCCTCGGCTGCGTAGTCATTCCGGCGGGCACCGGACAGACCGATCTTCAAGTCAAGGTCGCGTCGTCTTTGAAAGCGACCGGATATGCCGGTACGCCGAGCTTCCTGCGCACGCTGCTGCTGCACGCGCTGGACGCGAACGTGCCCTTGCACTTCGAGGTTGCGTTCGCGACCGCCGAGATGCTGCCGGAATCGCTGCGCGCCGAGTTGGAAGGATTCGGCATCCGCGTGCTGCAGGGATACGCGACTGCCGACCTCGGCGTGCTCGCTTACGAGTGCGCGGAAAAGAACGGGATGCACCTGCAGCCCGAGTGCATCGTCGAGATCCTCGATCTGGAGACCGGCAAGCCCGCCGAGCCCGGCCAGCCCGGGCACGTGGTCGGCACCACGTTCGACGCCGATTATCCATTGCTTCGCTTCGCCACCGGCGACATCAGCGCGCTCGCGCCTTCCGCGCCCTGCTCCTGCGGCCGCACCGCGCCGAAACTGAAAGGCCTTCTCGGCCGCGTCGGCGATGCCATCAAAGTCAAAGGAATGTTCGTGCGCGGCAGCGAGATCGAACAGGTGATGAAGCGCTTTCCCGCGGTGGCGCGTTTCCAGGCGGTGGTCACGCGCGCGGAGCACCAGGACCACTTGAATTACGTGGTGGAATTGCAACCGGGCGCGTCGGTGGATACCGGGCAGCTCGCCAACGCCTTGCGCGATACCGTCAAGGTGCGCGGCGAGGTCAGCATCGGCACCGTCGCGGCGAATGCGCCGCGCATCGACGATCGGCGCGTCTGGAAATGATCTCGCAACGGATCCGCGCCTTCGACTGGCTGCGCGGCCTCGCGGTGCTGGTGATGATCCAGACGCACTCGCTGTCGCTGCTGAAACCGGAATTGCGCGCCGGAGACTTCTTCGCGCGCTTGCAATGGATCGACGGACTCGTCGCGCCCTCGTTCATCTTCGCCGCCGGATTCGCGATGGCGCTCACGCAGGTGCGCGCCGCCGCCGGGGGCGGCTCTCGCAGCCGCCGCTTCAAGCGCACGCTGCGACGCCTCGGCGAGGTGCTCATCGTCGCCACGCTGGTGAACTGGGCCTGGTTCCCCATCTTCCGCGAGCCGCGCTGGCTGATCCGCATCGACATCCTGCACTGCATCGGCTTTTCGCTGCTGATTGCATTGCCGATACTCGCGCTCCTGGCTCCAGTTCCGCGCGCGTTGCGCTGGGCCTCGCTGGCCCTCGCGATTCTGGCGTTCGGCCTCTCGCCATTGACAGAGCATGTGCCCGCGCCGCTCGGACATTTCCTCAACGTCAATACCGGCTCGGTTTTTCCGTTATTGCCCTGGGGCGGATATGTCTATCTCGGCGCGGCCGTCGGCGCGTCGAAGACCGTGCGCGAGATGGCGATCTGGCTCTTCGGTCTCTCGCTCGCCGGCATCGTGATCTGGATCTTCACCGCGCAGGTTTCCGCGCTCTACCCGGCGCACAATTTCTGGGTCACCGATCCCGCCAACCACGCTCGCCGCTGGACGCAGGTGTGCCTCTTCGCAATCGTCCTGCTGGCGGTCGAACGAACCTGGAAGAGCGTACCGGTGCGGTTCATCGAAGTCTTCGGCACCTCTTCGCTGGCGGGATATTTCTTCCACGAGATGCTGCTCTTCTTCCGCATCCGCGGCTTCTGCTTCGAGGCCGTCTGGGGCAACCGGCTCTCGTGGCCGCAATACTGGCCGGTGCTCGCGCTGTTGATCGCCTGCACGTTCGTGCTGACGTGGCTGACGGACCGGCTCTATCGCCGCGCGGACGCTTTCATCTCGCCAGATGCTCGTTGAACCACTCGACGATGCGCTGCGTCCGATCGCGCACGTGCGCCGGCTTGCGGATGCGGTGGCCCTCGTCTTCGTAGATCACGAACTGCGTCTCGACGCCGAGCGTTTTCAGGGCGTGCCAGAACTCCTGTCCCTGCGGCAGCGGCACTTCGGCGTCGCGTTCGCCGTGCAGCACCAGCGTCGGCGTCTTGACGCGCCGGATGAATTCGATCGGGCTCGAGCGCGCGTAGACCGCCGGATCGTCGTACACGCTTTTGCCGAAATACGGCAGCATCCATCGATCGATCCGGTTCTCGCCATAATAGCTCTGCCAGTTCGCGATTCCCGCGCTCGCCACCACCGCCTTGAACCGCTGCGTCTGCGTCACCGCCCACATCGCCATGTATCCGCCGTAACTATGGCCAAAGAGACCGATACGCTGCGGGTCGACCGGCGCTTCTTTGAGCACCGCATCGATACCGCGCTGGATATCGCGTAAGTCGCCATACCCAAAATCCTTGACATTGGCGCGAGTAAACGCTTCGCCCTGCCCGAACGAGCCGCGAAAATT
>VBLM01000434.1 GCA_005879095.1 Deltaproteobacteria bacterium | reverse complement strand
GTGAATCGGCAGGCCACGGAGCGACCGTTGCAGGTCGCCGGCCCAAACCAGCGCTCTCGCTGACGCCGGTCCGAAATCGTAAGGAATGAGGATTTGTGGCTGCATGGATGACTCCCGCGTGAAGCGGACCGCGGTTGGCTCCAGCCGTCCGGGACCCGCCGCAAGAGGATTGCTTGCAATCGCCGCGCCTTCCTGGAGCGCGCCCGAAAGCGCCCAAGGCCAATCAAAGCCGCCCAACGCGCAGACTTTTCGCCGAAACGGGTCGTACCGAGGGCGGGTTTCCAGGAACCATCCGGTGCGTGTGCTTGCGTCTCGTGCAGGAAATGCACACGCGCGATGCCTGACCCGGGAACGACAGCTGGCGCACGTCTTGCTCCGGCTTCCCAAAGCATGGAGATGCTGCTCGTGCACATCGCGTTGCTGGGGTGGTCATGACGACCATCTGCGTGGGGATTTCGCACAAGCAGGCGTCCATCGAGGTGCGCGAGCGCCTCGTGGTCCGGTCGGACGAGATTTCCGGTCGGCTCCAGGCGCTCCGGCGTCTTCCAGGCCTGCGCGAAGTCTTCGTCGTTTCGACCTGTAATCGGCTGGAAGTCTTCGCCGCCGCCGATTCGCGGGACGCCGCGCAGAAAATCCTTGAGAGCCTCGATCCGGTGGCCATCCCGATCGCGGTCTGCCGGTTCGACGAAGAAGCGCTGCGGCACTTGTTTCGCGTCGCCGCAAGCCTCGACTCGATGGTCGTGGGAGACGTCCAGATCCTGGGGCAGGTGAAGGAAGCGGCGGCGCAGGCGCAGCGGGCGGGATCGCTCGGTCCCCAGCTGCAGCGCGCTGTCGCCCGTGCCGTCGGGACAGCGAAACGCGTGCGCACCGAAACCGGGATTGGTCGCGGAGCGCTGTCGTTGAGCAGCGTGGCCGTGGAAGTAGCCCACAAGCTCCTGGGGGATCTGCAAGGCCGGTCGATTGCGCTGATTGGCGCTGGAAAGATGGCGGAGCTCGCCGCCCGCGAGCTGCGGATGCAGGGAGCGAAGGAGCTCCTGGTCGTGAACCGGACGGTGCCCCGCGCGGAAGCGCTGGCTCGCGAAGCGGACGGAGTGCCCCTGCCGCTCTCCGATCTTCCCGTTCTTCTGGAGCGCGCCGACGTGGTCGTCTGCTCGACTGGCTCGACCGGCCACGTGGTGACGCGCGAGGCCGTGGCGGCTGCGCTGAAAGCGCGCCGCTACCGGCCGCTCTTCATCGTCGATCTCTCGGTGCCCCGCAACGTAGACCCGGCCGCGAACGAGCTGGAGAACGTCTACGTCTACGACCTCGACGACCTGGAGCGTCTGGCGACGCACAACCGAACCCTGCGGGGGGCGGAAGTCGGCAGGGCCGAGGAGATCGTCGAGGAAGAGCTGCGCGCGTTCATCGCGCAGGCGCACGAGCGCGACGCCGTTCCGGTGCTCGCCCGGCTGCGCGCGCATGGCGAAGCGGTGGCCCGCGCCGAGGCGGAGAGGACGTTGGCGGCGGCCCTGCGGGGGCTCGACGACCGGCAGCAGAAAAGCGTGCGCGCGATGGCGTCAGCGATCGTCAACAAGCTGCTGCATGGTCCGACGGCTCGTCTCCGGAACGAGGCGGGCCGGGGATCGCTGGCCGAGGCGGTGATGGAGCTCTTCTTCCTGGAAGAGCCCTCGCAGCCCCAGCCCGAAGCTGCCGTCCTGTCGCTGGTAGGGAACGGATGATGTTCTGCATCACTTTCATGCACACAACGCGGAGAGGTGCGAGATGGAGCTGAGGAACGAAGAACGGAGGCAGATCCTGCGTGGGCAGCACGCCCATCTTCGTCGGACGATCGAGGCGGCGCAGACCACTGCGCGCAGCGCGCTCGCGGGGAAGGCATCACCCGGCGAGCTTCAGTTCGCAGTAACCGCGCTCGAGCGCGAGCTTCTCGCTCACCTCGCTGAAGAGGAAAGGTTGCTCGAGCCCATCCTTGCCCGGCTCGATGCCTGGGGCCCCACCCGCGTCTCCCTGCTTCACGCGGAACATGCCCATCAGCGGGCCGTCCTTGCGGTCCTCACCGGGCGATCCGCGTGGCCGGCCAGCACGCTCGTAGCGGGAAGGACGCTGTCCATGTGCGACGACCTGATCATCGACATGGAGTTCGAGGAGCGCGAACTGCTGAACGAGAGGGTGCTGCGCGATGACCTAATCGTTCTGGACGCCAGCGACGCCTGACGCTCAGCGGAGGAGCTTCAGCAGCGCGCGCAAGGCGTCCGAGCGCGTGAAGATGCCGATGACGCGGCCGCGCTCGACGACCACCGCCGAGCCATACTTCTCGTCAAGCATCTCTTGCACTACCTCGCGCACGCGGGCGCCTGGCGCGACCGAGAACGGGCTGTCGGTCATCGCTTGGTCGACCGGTTCCTTCGCCGGATCGACGCTCTTGAGCGTCTCGAGCAAATAGAGATCGCGCTCGGAAACCAGCCCGACCAGCTGATCGCCCTTCAGCACGGGCAGGTGCCGCACGTTGCGCGTCCGCATGAGCTTGTGGGCCTGGCGCAACGACTCGTCACGCTGGATGCAACACGGGTCGGCGGTCATGAGTTCGGCAATTTTCATCGCACCGCCGCGCACCCCATGCAGAAACGGGCCTGCGGAACAGCCCATAGCCGCTGCTCGCCGACGACGCCCGAACAGCGCTCGCACTCGCCGTAAGTTCCCATCGAAATCCGCTGCAGCGCAGCTTCCACCTCGGCGAGGTCGATGGCCTCGGCGCTCTGAAGCGCCTGCAGGACGTCGTATGCCTCGAGGTCGGCGGCGTGGTCGAGCTGGTCGGGGCGCCGCACCGCCTGGAGCTCGTCCTCGCTGCGCCGCAAGCGAGCCAACAGGGCGCCGATCTGCTCCTTGCGCGTCAGCAATGCCTTGCGCGAAAGCTTTGCGCTGCGAGTCTCGGGAATCCGTACCATCGCGTCCTCCCCCTCGTATCCACGCAAGACCCGTTCCACACCGAGACAACTGCTGCGAAATATGATGCAGGACTTGCGCGGCATGGCTGTGGAGTTGCAAATGAATACCGTCATGCCGGAATCCCTCTTCGAGGAGCTGAAGCGGTACGTCGGATTCGGCGCCGACGACGAGCAGGCGCTGCGCATGCTGCATCCCGTCGCGCGTCCGCACTTCGACCGCATCAGCGAAGTGTTCTACCAGCGCATCCTCGAGCACGAGGCCGCGAGAAAGGCCCTGGTCGAGGGCGAGAGCATGGTCGGCCGCCTTCGTCACACGCTGGTGGCATGGATGGACAAGCTGCTCACCGGTCCCTGGAACCAGGAGTACTACGAGGTGCGCGCCCGCATCGGCCGCAAGCATGTCGACATCGCCCTGCCCCAGCACTACATGTTCGGCGCAATGAACGTTCTGCGGCAGGAGCTGAACGCGCTGATCGACACTTCGTTCATCGCCGACGCTGGTCAGCTCCGCAACGTCCGGCTTGCGCTGGGCAAGATCCTCGATCTCGAGCTGGCCATCATGTTGCACACCTACCGCGAGGATCTTCTCTCGCAGCAGGCGCGCAGCGAGCGGCTCTCCACCTTCGGGCAGCTGGTCGGCTCCATCGGCCACGAGCTGCGCAACCCGCTCGGCGTGATCGAGAGCAGCCTCTACATCCTGCGCGGCAGGGTCGCTGCCGGCGACGAGCGCGCAACCAAGCACGTCGATCGGATCGCTGAGCAGGTTGGCATCGCCAACACCATCATCAGCGACCTTTTGGACATGATTCGCGACAAGCCGCTGATCAGCGAGGCCGTGCGGCTGCGCGACGTGGTCGAGGCGGCTGCCCTGCAGCTGCATCTCCCGCTCGGCCTGGAACCGCTCGCGCATCTTCCCGCAGTCCGCGGCGACCCGTCCCAGCTCCGCCAGGTCTTCGTCAACCTTCTCCAGAACGCGCAGCAGGCAGCCGGCCCCATTGCAGCCGTCACGCTCGACGCGCAGTCCGCCCCGGCCGAGGTCGTCGTCGGGATCTCCGACAACGGACCGGGTGTCGACCCGTCTGTGCGCACGCGCCTGTTCGAACCGCTGGTGACCACGCGCCAGAAGGGAATCGGTCTCGGACTGGCTCTCGTCAAACGCATCGTCGAGCGGCACGGCGGGAGCGTGGCTTATGAGCCACGCGGAAAAGGAGCTCGATTCGTGGTCCGGCTACCGCGGAGCGAGCCATGAAGAAGTACCTGGTCGTCGACGACAACCGCGCCTTCGCCGAGAACGTGGCGGAGATCCTGCGGGATCATGGGGCGGACGTCACCATCGCCGATGGGGGCCCGCAGGCGCTCCAGCTCGCGCGCCGCTCCCGCTTCGATGCGCTCGTCACCGACATGCGCATGCCTGTAATGAGCGGCGCGCGCCTGGTGCACGAGATCCGGAGGGTGGACCCGGGGCTGCCGGCGATCGTGATCACCGCGTACACGGGAGAAAATGATCTCCTGGCCGCGAGGGAAGAAGGGCTGCTCGCCGTTTTGCCGAAACCCGCACCGCTCGATAGGCTGGTCGAGCTGCTCCGCGCGGCCCGGCGCGACGGCCTCGTCGCGGTGATAGAGGATGATTCCGCGTTGGCCGACAATCTCGCCGAGGCGCTACGAGACCGGGGCTTCTCCGCGGTCACCGCCAGATCCGTGAGCGAGACCGATCGCTTGGGCGGAGTTCGCCCGTTCGCGGCCCTCGTGGACCTGCGGATGGCCGGCGGTCCAGACGGTGCCGCCTTGGGCCGCCTCCTCGACAAGTTCCCGAAACTTCCGGTCCTGGTAATGAGCGCCCATCCGGACGCGCTCGGTGGATACAGGCGAAATGCTGAAAGTAGTGGAGCAACTGTGGCGGTGACGCCGCGCGTTCTGCTCGTCGACGACAACGCGGTGCTGGTCGACAACCTGCGCGAAACGCTGGAGGACGAGGGTTACAGCGTGGCGACCGCCGGCGCGGTTGCCCAGGCGCTGAAGGCGGCTGCCCCCGGCTTCGACGTCGCGCTGGTCGATCTGAAGCTTCCCGACGGCGACGGGGCCGCGTTGACGGAACAGCTACGGCGTGAGCATCCCGACGCGGCCATCGTCATGCTCACCGGAAATGCGACAGTGGAAACGGCGGCCGCGGCGGTGCGCTCCGGCGCCTTCGCCTATCTCGTCAAGCCCTGTAGCACTCCCGACCTGCTCCTGACGCTGGAGCAGGCGCTGCGCCAGGTGCGTCTGCAAGCCGAGAAGCGCGAGCTGGCGCGGCGCGCCAACGTCGCGGAGAAGCTCGCAGCTGTAGGCACCATGACGGCGGGGCTTTCCCATGAGATCCGCAATCCCCTCAACGCTGCGTCACTCCAACTGGCGGTGCTCGAGCGCCGCGTGCGCAAGCTCGGCCCGGGCGATCAGGCCGCGCTCATCGAGCCGCTCGAGCTGGTGCGCGACGAGATCGCCCGCCTCGAGCACCTGCTGCAGGACTTCCTGCAGTTCGCCAGGCCGCGCGAGCTCGACGCGCAGCCTCTCGCTCTCGAGCCCGTGATCGCGGCGGTGACGGACCTGCTCGCCGGCGAGGCGGAGCGGCGGGGAGTGCGCTTGGAGCGCGAGCTTGCTTCGGACTTGCCGCGGGTCCTGGGAGAAGACGAAAAGCTCCGGCAAGTGCTGATGAACCTCACCCTCAATGCGCTCGAGGCCACGCCGACGGGCGGGCGCGTGCGCATCACCGCGCGGACGCGCCCGGAAGAGGTGTGGATCGCCATCGAAGACAGCGGAACGGGAATCGATCCGCAGATCGGCCAGCGCATCTTCGAGCCTTTCTTCTCCACCAAGGCGAGCGGCTCGGGGCTCGGGCTGCCCATTGTGCACGCGATCGTGACGCAACATGGCGGTGCGGTCGGCGTCGATGAGTCGCCCCTCGGCGGGGCTCGCTTCTGGTTCACGCTGCAGCGCGCGGTCTGACTCAGCCCGCCGGCTCGACCTCGCCGTCGGTCTTTTCGCCCGCGTACTCTTTCAGGCGATACTGGATCTTGCGCACGCTGAGAGGTCGAGCCGCCCAGCAGCTCGAGCGTGCGCAGGATGGCCTCGCGCTCGATCTCGGCCAAGGTCGCGCCTGGAATCAGCCCTGCCGCATCTCGCTGTGCTGGCCGCGGGCCACGCAGCGTGGATGGAAGATCGTCAGCAGTCAGCTCGGAACCCTTGCACAAGACCACAGCGCGCTCGATCGCGTTCTCCAGCTCGCGGACGTTGCCCGGCCAGTCATGCGCGAGCAGGGCGTTCAAGGCGCCTGGAGTGAGCCCGTTGATCTTCTTGCCGTAGGCCCCGGCATACTTCTCGATGAAGTGCGCGGCCAGCGCCGGGATGTCGCCCCTGCGCCTGCGCAGCGGCGGGAGCGTTACCGCCACGACGTTCAGGCGGTAGTAGAGGTCCTCTCGAAAGCGGCCTGCCTTGGTTTCCGCCGCGAGGTCCCGATTCGTCGCGGCCACCACGCGGACGTCGACCTTGAGGGACTGGGTCCCTCCCACGCGCTCGAACTCGCGGGTCTGCAAGGCGCGGAGCAGCTTGACTTGCACCGTGGGCGAGATCTCGCCGATCTCGTCGAGGAAGAGCGTCCCGCTGTCGGCGAGCTCGAACCGGCCTTCCTTGCGGCCCACCGCGCCGGTGAACGAGCCTCGCTCGTGGCCGAACAGCTCGGACTCGAGGAGCGTCTCAGAAAGCGCGGCGCAGGCTACCTTCACGAAGGGTTTGTCCTTGCGAGGCGACAGCTCGTGCAGGGCTTGCGCAATGAGTTCCTTGCCAGTCCCCGACTCCCCCAGCACCAGCACCGTGGCCTTGGTCGGTGCCGCCTGCTTCACGACTTCGTAGACGGCCTGCAGCTCCGGGGCCTCTCCGACGATCCCCTCCAGGCGATAGCGCTCCCGGACCCGCTCGCGAAGCCCTGCGGCCTCGCGGACCAGCCGCCGCTTTTCCAGCGCCTTCTCCAGGAAGACGAGGACCGCTTTCACGTTGAGCGGCTTGACCATGTAGCTCTCGGCGCCGAGCCGCATCGCTTCGACCGCCGCTTCCACGCTAGCGAACGCGGTCATCATCACGAAGCTGGCGTCGCTTCCTTGCTCCTTCGCCTGGCGCAGCAGGGCGAGGCCGTCCATCTTCGGCATGCGCACGTCGGCGAGCACCACGTCCGGCGAGAGCTCGACGACGCTCGCCAGGCCCGTCTCCCCGTCCGCCGCTTCGGAAATCTCGTAGCCTTCCTCCGAGAGGATGGTCCGCAGCGCCGCACGAGCGTTCGCCTCGTCATCGACGACCAGGATGCGGGCTTTGGGCATGAGCTCTCCTGTAGCAAGCCAGGTGCCGCATCCGTTGCGGGCGCCGCAGGACTTGCGGCGCGCAAGTTTTGCACATCGGAGGAGAAGCTGCGCAGAAGCTGCGAGGACAACCCGTCAGGCAGCCCTGCGGTCCTCTTTGCGGACGAAGGAAAGGAAGGGCACCGTGGCCCGGGCGATATCGAGGGCGGACCTGGCAGTGTCTTGGACCTCGCTGAGCACGGCCAGATCGTGCCTGCCGCCAAGACGCCCCAGAGCGCGGATGTGGGATGCGACATCCCCGAACTGGCCGGTGTGGGCAATTAGTAGCGCCGGGCAAGAGACCATCCCTAGCGCGATGCCTGGAGCATCCGGGTTCGGACCGCACGCCACGACCGCTGCTACGTCCCCAGGTCGGGCCGCGGCGGACAGCAGGGCGGCCGGAGCCGCTGCTCCCATCCCGAAGAGCACGACGGGCAGCGTCGCGTGTTTCGAGCTCGCGAGCCAGGCACGTGCGGATGCTAGTCGCGCAGCGGCAGCGTCCAGCTCGCGCCCCCTGCAGTTCTCGCCGGCAGGAACAACGTCCGCGATCAGGGTCGCGAAGCCGGCGATTCGCAGCTCGTCGGCCAGCGCGCGCAACGCGGGGACATGCCGGCCGTACCCGCGGTCGTTGGCGATGAGGACCACGGCTCGGGGCGCCGGCACGCTGGCCAGCGAACCGGTGAGGAACTCGCTGCCGTGGGGAATTCCGACAGGTCGTTCTTCGCCGTGAGATGCCGTAAGACGAGATGAAACAGTGCGCGCTGCGGTTGTGGACATGCCCGATCCTCCTCGCTGAACGCCGTTGCACCTCGCGTGCCGCGCGACTCCTTCGAGCGGCAAGGCCGTAGGCGCAAACGCTGCGTCCCCGGCCGCGACGATGAAAGATCTGCGAGCCGACTGCGGACCTGACGAGTAACCGGCATGGTTCGTGAAGCGGAAAGGACGCATGTCCACTCTGTCCGATTTTCCCCGGGTGAGCGATGCGCTTCTGCGGCGGCTCGACGTTCCCATTCCGCGCTACACCAGTTATCCCACCGCGCCAGTCTGGACAGAGAGCGTTGGCCGCCAGGGTTACGTGGCCGCGCTGTCCCGCGCGGGACGCGAGCGGCCGGACGCGCCGCTCTCCGTCTACGTGCACATCCCGTTCTGCCGGGAGCGCTGCTCGTTCTGTGGATGCAACGTAGTCATCGCGCGAAGCTCCGCGAAAGCCGATGCCTACGTCGGTGCGCTGGTCCGCGAGATGGACATCGTGGCGGGACTCCTGGAAGAGCGCCGCGCCGTATCGCAGGTCCACTGGGGTGGCGGGACGCCGACGTTCCTGAACGAGCGGCAGATCGAGGGACTCTGGACCGCAATCGAACGCCGTTTCAGGGTGCTTCCCGACGCCGAGGTCGCCGTCGAGATCGACCCAAAGGTGACGACGCGCTCCCAGCTCGCGCTGCTGCGCAAGCTCGGGTTCAACCGCATGTCGATGGGCGTCCAGGACCTCGACCCCGAAGTGCAGGAGGCCGTCTCGCGCATCCAGACTGTGGAGGAGACGCGTGACATGCTCGAGACTGCACGCGAGCTCGGTTTCCGAGGCATCAATTTCGACCTGATCTACGGACTGCCCCGGCAAACTCCGCAGAGCTGGACCCGCACCCTCGATCAGGTACTGGCGATGTCGCCCGACCGCGTGGCCGTCTACGCTTTCGCGCACGTGCCCCAGGTGCGGCCGAACCAGAAGCGTTTGCCGGTCGCCGATCTGCCTCGCGGGCTCGCGAAGCTCGAGTTGTTCCGCCTGGCCTGGGACGCGTTCACCG
Organism: Deltaproteobacteria bacterium; assembly: GCA_005879095.1. GTDB lineage: Bacteria > Myxococcota > Myxococcia > Myxococcales > 40CM-4-68-19 > 40CM-4-68-19. Next base: position 1,873 of record VBLM01000434.1, on the reverse strand, counting down.
GCCGCGGCTACAGGCCGATCGGCATGGACCATTTCGCCCGTCCCGACGACGAGTTGGCGGAAGCGCAGGCGCGCCGCGCCCTTACTCGCAACTTCCAGGGATACTCCGTGCGGGTGGCAAGCGACGTGGTCGCTTTCGGGATCAGCGGCATCAGCGACGTCGGAGGGGTCTATGCGCAGAACGCGCATTCGCTCGCGCGGTACCAAGACGCCATCGCCGAGGGAGAGCTCGCGACCGAACGCGGTTTCGCCTGCTCCGCGGAGGACGTGCGACGCCGCGCGATCATCACCCAGATCATGTGCAACTTCCACGTCGACCTGGGTGAGTCCGCGGAGCGGATGTTCGCCGGCGAGCTGGAAAGGCTACGCGAGCTGCAGGCGCAAGGGCTGGTCGAGCTACGCGGCTCCGAGTTGGACGTTACGCCGCTCGGCCGCATCTTCGTCCGCAACGTCGCTTCGATCTTCGACGCTTATCTCGCGGCCGAGCGGCCCTACTCTCGCGCGGTCTGAACGACCGCGCGAGACGGCCGCGGACGGAACTTGCGGACGGTCTCACGCCTCGTCCCGGCCTGGGCTACTTCAGGGAACGGATGTAGGCGACGAGCTGATCGATCTGCTCGGCACTGAGCGAGTCCTTGAATGCGTCCATCTCCTGCTTGACGCCATCCTTCTCCCGCTTCACGCCCTCGGAGATCGCCTTCTTGATGTCGGCATCGGAGTGCGCCTTCTGCCAGGCCGCGTCGGTGTAGTCGGCGATCTTCATCTTCTGCGCCTGGTCGGTCTTCCCCTTGCCGTCCACGCCGTGACAGGAGGCGCACTTCGCCTTCCACGTCCGTTCGCTCTTCTTGTCCACTTCGGCGCGCGCGACCAGGGGGACGAGCGCAGCCGCGAGGGCGGCAATCCACATGCGTCTGTTCATTCGGGCATCCTCCGCGCAGCGGTGGCTGCGCACGATTCTCTTCCCGAGCCGCAACTTCCATGCCCAATGGCGCGAGGCGGATTGGGCTAGCGAAGGCGGCGCAATGCCGGCGCGATCGGGTCGCTTGGCGCAGCTTCTGCGCGACACACTCGAAAGGGCCGCGGTGGGCGTTCATTCGGATGCGCGCTCTTGCTCTGCGTCGTGGCACGACCCCTGCTTTTCAAGTTCCGCATCCACGGAGGCCCTTCCCATGCGCAATGCCCTCTTCGCAATTCTCGCCGTCACTTTTGCGCTCGCGTGCAAGAAGGCGGCGCGAATACCCGCGCGGGCGCAGGAGGCGACCGCGCGGGTACCAGCCAGCCTGAGTGGCAAGCTGCTGGAGACCATCGACGCGGCCCAGTACACCTATCTGCGTCTGCAGACCAAAGGGGACGAAGTCTGGGCGGCGGTCCCCGCCACCAAGCAGGCCGTCGGGACCGAGGTGACGATAGTGGGACCGATATGGATGGAGAATTTCAAGAGCAGCAGCCTCAACCGGACCTGGCCGCGGATCGCGTTCGGTACCTTGGACGGCGAGGCGGCCACGCAGCCCGCCGCGGTGAGACTGCCTTCCGGCCATCCGGCGCCCGCCAGCGCGAACAAGGACCTGGGTCCCATCAAGGTCGCCAAGGCCTCGGGATCGCAGGGCCGCACGATCGCCGACGTGTGGGCGGAGCGAGCCCAACTCCAGAACAAGCGCATCGCGATCCGCGGTAAGGTCGTGAAGGCCACCAACGGCGTGATGGGCAAGAACTGGCTGCACGTTCGCGACGGTACGGGCAACGGCGAGACGTCCGACCTCACCGTCGCCACCGAGGACACTGCCGCTGTCGGCGACACCGTGCTGATCTCCGGCACGGTGCATTTGAACCGCGAGCTGGGGGCCGGCTACCGGTATGACGTGATCGTCGAAGAC
>VBLM01000441.1 GCA_005879095.1 Deltaproteobacteria bacterium | reverse complement strand
GCATCGTCCACAGCTTCCCCAGGTACATGTTCTTGTGAATGCCGCGCGTGAACGGGTACTCGCCGGCATCGTCCGGGCCGTAGATGCGCTCGATCTCGATGCCGCTGCGGGTCTTCATGGCTTCTTCGCGACCACCAACTCGCGCGTGATCTCGAGCACCACCTCGTCGCGTTGATTCTTTCCGCGGAGAAGGATCTTGACGACGCCTGCTTTCTTGTACGGCAGGAGGCGCGGATCGTCTTCGGTCTTGGAGACGATCGTGCTCTCGGCGAAGAGCGTGTCGCCGGCGAACACGGGATTCAGGTGGCGGCCCTCGTCGTACGAAAGCTGAGCGAGGGCGTTTTCTTCGGTCTCTTCCGAAGCCAGTCCGGCGACGAAGGCAAAGACGATTCCGCTGCAGCTGCGCCGTGTTGAGCACGAAGTTCGTCCACATCATGTGCTCGTCCGACACCGTCCTCCCGCGCGGGTGGACGATGGTCTCGCCGACCTCGAGGTCCTCGTAGAAATTGTCGTCGCGTGTGAACCGCATCATTTCTCCAGCAGCCGCTTGGCGATGACTTCGTACTGGATCTCGGAGGTGCCCTCGAAGATGCGGAAGACGCGCGCGTCGCGCCAGAACCGCTGCGCCGGGAACTCGCGCGAATAGCCGTAGCCGCCGAAGACCTGCATCGCTTCGGACGTCACGTGCTCGGCCATCTCGGCGCAGAAGGCCTTGGCCATTCCCGCCTCGAGGTCGCAGCGCTTGCCGGTGTCCTTCATGCGGGCCGCGTGGTAGGTGAGCTGCCGCCCGGCTTCGACCTGCGTGGCCATGTGCGCGAGCTTGTGGCCGATGACCTGGAACTCGCAGATTGGCTTGCCGAACTGCGTCCGCTCCTGCGAGTAGCGCAGCGCCGCCTCGAGCGCGGCCTGGGCCACGCCGACCGCGCGCGCGGCCGTCTGGATGCGGGCGATCTCGTACGTCGACATCAATTGATAAAAGCCTTTTCCCGGCACGCCGCCGAGCAGGTTCTCCACCGGCGCTTCGTACCCGTCGAACTGCAGCGCGTACGAGTTCATCCCCTTGTAGCCGATGCTCGGGATCGGCGACCCCGCCAGCTCCGGCGGATGAAAGTTGTCTCCCGGCGTCTTCGGAATCAGCAGAATGCTCAGCCGATTGTGCTTCTTCGGCGCTTCCGGATTGGTCACGACTGTCGTGCACAGCAGATGGGCTTTGTTGGCCCACGTGCACCAGGTTTTTTCACCCGTCACGAGGTAGCGATCATTTTTCAAAACGGCGCGGCATTTGATGCCGGCGCTGTCCGAGCCCGCGTCGGGCTCGGTGAACGCGGCCGCTGCGAGGATCTCGCCCGTGCACAGGCCGGGCAGGAAGCGCTTTTTCTGCTCTTCCGTTCCGTTCGATTGAACCAGGGATGCGGTGATGATCATCCGGGTCATCACCGATCCGACCGAGAGCCATGCGCGCGACAGCTCTTCGGCGACGACGGCCATGCTCAGCGTGTCGAGCCCGCTGCCGCCGTAATCGGGCGAGAAGATCAGCCCGAAGTACCCGAGCTCGGCCATCTTGCGAACGACGTGCTCCGGGATCTCGGCGGCCTTGTTGTCCAGCTCGTTGGCGATGGGCACGACCTCACGTTCCGCAAAATCTCGAACACTTTCGCGGATTTGGACGTGCTCCTCGGTCAGCATCTAGATACCCCCGTAGGCGGCGCGCTTCTTGACCAGGATCTTCCGCTCGTAGACGCAGACTTCCTCGCCGCGCTGGTTCACGCCGGTCGTTCGCACGTGGACGATGCCGCGGTCCGGCTTGCTCCCGCTCTCGCGCTTGTCGAGCACTTCGGACGAAGAGATGAGCGTGTCGCCCGGATAGACCCAGCGGGGGAACGTCATGTTCCAGTAGCCGAGGTGCGCCAGGGCCTGCTCGGAGAGGTCCTCGACTGTCATCCCGAAGACGACGTTCATGACCAGAAGCGGATGGATCGGCACCTGCCGGTGCCCGAGCGCCTCCGCGTGCAGCGCGTTGAAGTAGAGCGGGACTGCGTTCATCGTCGCGGTCGCGAAGAGCTGCGATTCGGCCTGCGTCAGCGTGCGGCCCCAGTGATGCCGGTAGACATCGCCGACGGTGAAGTCCTCGTAATACCGCCCTCGCACGATGGCCATGCAGCTAGCGGTAGGTCGTACGGCAGGTTTCGTCAAGGCTGATCTGCCGCATTGCGTCGGGCACCGTTCCGTGATGGAAATTGCCGCCATGATCGACTGGCAGGACAACGACGCGCACGGCCAGCGTCGACGGTTCGCCCGCCGGCCGGTGCAGCTTCAGGCGAAGCTGCAGTTCGACGCACAGGAGCTTTCGGCGGTCACCGAAAACATCTCTCCCGGCGGGGCTTTCCTGCGCGTGGCGCTCCCGGCAACAGCCCAGGAAGTGGTGGCGACCATCGGCTTGCCGCACGGAAAGGATCTGCGCGTCCGGGCCCGGGTGCGCTGGCGCCGGCCGAATCCACCCGGCGTCGGGATCGAATTCGAGACCTTCCTGCAGGATCTCAGCGTACCCGCTTGAACACGTGGAAGGCGTAATCGCTGCGCATCATCGCGCACTCGCCGTTCGTGAGACCGAGGGCGAGATCGCGAAAGGGCTGCCGGGTCGCGTCGTCGACCGTGACGGTGCCGGGCTCGACCTCGGAGTACTTCTGCTGCAGCGGCGCCATCGGGTCACCCCGCTGGCACCTGGCGAAGAGGTCGCGGGCGATCTCTTCGGCATGGCGCTCGTCGGGCGCCGCGCCGCCCTGGAGGATCTCGACCGGAGGCCGGTTGGGGTCGCCCCTGCTGATCTGCAACCAACCGATCTGGATGTGCACGATCTCGACGGCGGCGGCGAGGCGCGGCGGCGGCCGCGGGGGCGGGCGGGCCGCGCAGGCGCAGAGCGCGAGGAGAAGGGCGGGCTTCACTGGTCACCCAGGGCGAGGACGCCGGTGAAGAGGTGGACGCCGAGGGCGTCGCCGGCCGGACCGAGCTCGAAGCTGGTCCGCAGCGAGAGCAGCGGGAACGGGCCCAGCGACTTCTCGATCAGATCGAGGTCGAGCCCGTCCACGCCGTAGAGCGTCGTGCCGCGGCTGGCGCAGTCGAAGTAGATCCCGAACGCCGGCGGAGGGCCGGCGAGCCGGTTGAGCGCGGTCTGCAGCGTGCGGCGGGCGCCCATTCCGTCGCGCAGCGTGAACGAGACGCTGTGGCCCTCCGGGACCGCGATTCCCGTCTCCAGCGAGCCGCGCTCCTCGTCGACGCCGAGCAGCTGGACGGAGATGAAATCGGCGACGTCGAACTTCTCGCCCGGCCGCGGCGAGAGGCCGAGCGCGACGAACTGCAGCGCATCGCCGGAGAGACCCGGCTGCTCGGCGAGAGCGGCCAGCGCCTCGACCGCGGGACGCGAATCGAGCTCGAGCAGCGATCGTCCTTCCGAGCGGGTGACGAGGAGCGGGTTGCCGATCGGCTGATGCGACTGCGCGACCGCCACCCGCGCCGGCGCGGGGAAGAAAGCGCCGACCGCATGCGCGGTGACCACGTCGTCGTCGAGCAACAGGCCGCCCTCGACCGCCACGCCGCCGCCCGCGACTCGCGCCCTGGGCGCCTCGCGGCCGAGCGCGCCGAGGAGCCTCTGCAGCGGCGCGGCCGGATCGGCGAAGACGATTCCCAGCGCGCCCTGCCCGGGAACGCCGAGCGCGGGTCCCTCCTCGGTGGCGGCGTCTCCGGGACAGAACGCGGCCAGCGTAGCGCCGCCGACGATTTGCGCACCCGCACCCACCACGTCGCGCAATGCCGCACACAGCTCGATCGATTCGTCGAGGTGCTCGGGCGTCGCCGCCACGACCAGGCAGCCGGCCTCGTCGAGCCCGCCGGCGTCGAGGGCGCGGGTGGCGGCGTCGCGCGCCGCGAGGCTTACGTCTTCTTCGCGAGAAACGGCGGCACCGGCGCGCATGCCGGGATCATAACAGCCCTTGTCTTTTCCGGAGGAGTCCGCACGTCCCAGACGAGGCCGAGACCCTGGAAGAGGCGGATCAGGTAGAAGCTGAGGTCGATCTCCCACCAGAAGAACCCCTGGTTGGCTGACGACATGTAATGGTGGTGGTTGTTGTGCCAGCCCTCGCCCATCGTCAAAAGCGCGAGCAGGCCGTTGTTGCGCGAGGTGTCGGCCGTCGGGTAGCGGCGCGATCCCCAGACGTGATTGACCGAGTTGACCAGGAACGTGCCGTGCCAGAGCAGCACGGTGGAGACGAAGAATCCCCAGACCAGCGCCGGGGCGCCCCCCGCGAGGAAGAGGCCGACCGCGAGAGCGACCGGCGGCAGCAGGTGGTACGTGTTCAGCCAGCGCAGCTCGGGAAACTTTTCGAAATCCTGGATCTCGCCGGTCGCGTTCGCCTGCGGCCGGAGGATCCACAGCATGTGGCTCTCCCAGAAACCGAGCCTGGGTGAGTGCGGATCGCCGGGCAGGTCGGAATACCGGTGGTGGAGGCGGTGGTGCGCTGCCCACCAGAGCACGCCCTTCTGCGCGCTGGTCTCGGCGAACAGCGCCAGCAGGAACTGGAACGGCCGGGAGGTCTTGAACGTCCGGTGCGCGAAGTAGCGGTGGTACCCGATGGTAGTGAAGGCCATCCGCGCGTAGTAGAGCCCGACGCAGAGCGCGAACAGCTTCCACGAAAACGGCACCAACAGCGCGCCCGTCAGCGCCGCCAGGTGAACCAGAATGAAGGGAACGCAGGAGACGAGGTCGATCCGCCGGCCGTTGGACATCGCCCACACTTAAGCGGACGCTGTCATCGCGCTGTCACCCCGCCGGGGTCCCATGTACCGTCCGGGGGGGTGCGGTCATTTTGTACAAAACTCGCAATTCAGCGAAGGAATGGGCGTTTTGTACAAAATGACCGCAGGGGTCCGGGAGCGATGTCAGACCCCTTTCGCAGAATCGCGGGTATGACTGAAACCTATGTGACTGCCACCGCTTTTCGTTCACACATTGCCCAGATCACCAACTGCGTCGCCTGGAGGCACGACCGGGTCGCCGTCACCAGGCACGGGCAGGAGATCGGGGGGTACGTCTGCCACGAGGACATGGAGTTCCTCCGGCGGTACAAACCGCTCTGCAACAAGGTGCCCAGCGGTGATGTCTTTTCGCCTCTCGCTACTTGGGACGAGGCACCGGACGAGCCGCAGCAGGCCTTCGCGCCGCCGCCGCCCGATCCGGACACCGTCGAAATGGTGACGCTGCCCGATCCGTGGGAAGCGCCCTACGAAGAGGTGCAAGCGCTCTTCGACGAGTTCAAGGAACGACGCCAGGAAACGAGCGCGGTCATGCACTGGTTCGCTGCCGCGTCGGCGCGCCTCTCGCACGAGGGACTCGTCCGGGCCGGCGCCGCGCGGGCCGCGGGGATCAGCCCTCGATCCGGACCACCATGTTGTACAGAAAGCACACCGGGACCTGCTGTGGACGGTACTGCCAGCCCGTCTTGATGCCGTCGACGATCTCGTCGTTCGCGCCGTCGATCGGCTTGACCGGCGTCACTTCGTAGACGGAGCCGTCGAGGTCGACGCAGACCTTGTACATGCCGGTCACGGTCTGACCGCGGTGCGAGTTGTGGAAGACCTCGGACATGCGCGGCGCCATTTGCCGGATCATGTCCTTGGCGATGGCGAACGCCGGCACGTTCTTCGGCTTGGGCCGCTCGGCAGGCTTCGGCTCCATCGAGCCGCCGCCACCGGTCCCGCCGACGGCCCCGCCGAGCACACCGCCGACGACCCCTCCGGCCACGCCGCCTTCGACTCCGCCTTCGACGGTGCCCTCTTCCTCTTCTTCTTCAGGAGGCTCTTCCTTCGGCGGCGGCGCGACTGTCTTCGGCATCTCCAGGACCGGCTTCGGCACCTCGACCTTGGCGAGCAGCTTCCGGTGCGGCGTGGGCGTTCGTTTTTTCGCTGCAGCCGCTGGCGGAGGCGGCGGCGGCGCGCCCTTCCCTTTGCCGGGTCCGATGAACGCGACTTCGACTTCCTTGCGCGCCGCGTCCTTCACCTTGAACGATGCGAGAGCGAGGAAGGCCGCCACGAGCAGCGCATGTAACCCCACGGAAACAATGGTGTATCCGGGGAGATCGCGACCGCGGCCCTTGTCGACCTGTTCGAACATCCGAAGTGTCCCGGCGCCGTGGAGGCGATCAGACTAGTCGACGCGCGGCGGTATGGGCAACCGACGAATGCCCGACCTTCCCTCGGTCAGACGCACGCTTGTCCGGTCCCTGAACCGCGTGCTACTCGGATCACATGGTCACACATCCTGTGGTTCGCGGCCTGGCGCTGCTCGCGACCGCTGCGGCCTTGTGCTGCGGCGGACCGGGAGTCCGATACGACGGCGACGCCGATCCGTACAACGGCGTGGTCGACAACTCCTTCGGCGCGCCGACCTTCACTGGCACCAACTTCACCGCCCAGGGAGCGCTGGCGATCCAGTTCCAGCCGACGCTCACCACCTCGTCGACCCGCTCGACATGTCTGGGCGGCAGCAGCTGCTACCTTGCACAGGCCGGATTCTTCAATGGCCAGGCGCTTCCCTTCTACAACGCGGGCGTGGTCAAGCCGCTCTTCTCCGGCAACCCGCCCACGTACGTGCCCGCCACCTGCGACGCGAATGGCATGAACTGCGCGTACGCGCCGTCCATCGCCGATCACGCCAGCGACGGCGGCGGCGGATGGCACGCCTTCGCCTTCTCACCCGGCTGCAAGCAGGTATCGTTCGACCCGGTGCTCGACGCCTTCAGCCGCGACCAGCAGTTCCCGATCGCGAGCTCGCTTCCGATCAACAACCTTGCGCTCTCCTCGCCCAAGCCGCCGCTGGGCGTGGTCGCGGTCCACGGCGTGACCGGGGTCTCCGGCGAAACCTGCAACGATATCAAGTACTTCTCGTCTGTGGGCAGCAAGGGCAGCCCGGGACGGTTCGGCTCGGTCGGCAGCGACAAGCCGACCGGGTACGAAGTGTGGATGATCTTCGACCCGACGGTCACGGTCTTCAAATCGGCGACCGCGACGGCGGGCGGCCAGATCGTGCCCAAGGTCTTCTGGTTCAACGGCCTGCAGGGCGCGTACGTCTCGGGCGGCGCGGTGCCAGTCGACGCGAGCGGTAACCTCCTGGCGATGGATGGAGTGATCGTCGACCAGGGCTCCGGCTTCGCCTCGCCCACCGCCGACAACGTCGTGCTGCTCCCGTACCAGCCCGGTGACGCCGGGTATTCGCCCATCGTCCGGCTGCATGACTTCCACTCCAGCAAGAGCGCCGGCTTCTACAAGGGCGCGTGCCCGATCGGCGCCGCCACCTGCCCGGCCAACTTCGTCAAGCTCTCCGAGGCCACCTCGTCCGCGTTCAACACCATCTTCATCGCCGCGAGCCCCCAGTGAACAATTTGTACAAAATCGCCATTCTGGTCCTGGTCCTCGCCGTCGCTGGAAAAGCGCTCGCCGCCGGCGAGATCACCGGCACCGTCGCCGGCTACGTCTACGACCCGACCGGCGCCGCGCTCTCCGAGGTGCCGCTGACCATCTCCGGCACCGCGCTGCAGGGGCCGATGAGCCGCACCAGCGGCGACGACGGCCGCTACGAGTTCGACCTGTTGCCGCCGGGCGAGGACTACGTCATCGAAGTCAACGTCCCCGGCTTCACGCCCATCCGCCAGCAGGGGATCAAGGTCCGACTCGGCCAGACAGGCCGCGGCGCAGACGTACGAGATCGTCGAGAAGGCCAACCCGGTGATGAACCCGGACTCGGCCCAGACGGTGGCGGTGATCAACGCCGAAAAGGCCGCGCAGACGCCGATCTTCCACCAGGTCGAAGGCATGGCCCAGCAAGTCGCCGGCGTCGGCCCCGGCAACCGGCCCTCGACCCGCGGTGGCCTCGCGCGGCACGGCAAGTTCTACGTCGACGGCCTCGACACCACCGACATCACCGACGGCTCGATCACCGCCCCGATGAACTTCGACGCGGTGGAGAACTTCGAGATCATCACCGGCGGGTTCGACGCCCAGTACAACTCGATGGGCATGATCACCAACGCCGTCACCAAGAACGGCGGCAACCAGTTCAAGGTCGACACCAGCGTCACCGTCAGCCCCAACTTCATGTTCGGGCAGAACAACTTCCCCGCCACCCAGCCGGGGTTCTACGGCAATTACGTCGACAACCCGAATCCGGCGCCGAACCACCTCTTCTTCAGCCCCATCTTCAACATGGGCGGGCCGATCGTGAAGGACAAGCTGTGGTTCTACGCGTCGTACCAGCAGAACTTCAACGACGCGCAGAACCCGATCTCCATCTACGGCCTCCGCTCCAAGCGGCCGGTCGACACCACCACTTCGCTCGGCCGGGTGAAGCTCACCTGGCAGGCCACCGAGAAGGATCGGCTGACGCTGGGTTTCAACCTCGACCGCAATGTGATCAACAACGCCTTCGGCGACTCCAGCGTCACCGACGACGCCGAGAGCAAGATCCACCGCGGCGGCGAGTTCGTGCTCTTGAACTACGACCACAACTTCAGCGACTCGGTCCTCTTCACCCTGCAGACCGGCGTCACCTACAAGCAGGTGAACCAGGACCCGATCCACGACGACTTCACCACCCCGGCGCACTTCGACATCGGAGGCGGTGTGGGCGACCGCAACTCAGATCGTATCTCCTCGATCTTCCACGGCAATTACCTGCACGAAACGAAGTACCGGATCCAGTTCGACCCGATGCTGTCGTGGAAGATGAAGGGCCTCGGCACCCACCAGTTCAAGGCGGGCGTGCAGTACTCGTGGCTGATCGATCGCCAGGCCACGGGCGAGGCCGGCAACCAGAACTTCACTGACTCGGGCGGCCTCTGCAAGGCGCCCGCCGATCCGAGCCTACCGGCCGACCCTTCCACGTTCCAGTACTGCTTCAAGCGCACCCAGTTCCAGGGCAACCAGGGCGGGAGCCTGGTCACGCGCGCCACCGCCAGCGACATCGGCCTCTTCATCCAGGACCGCTGGAACGTCAACAGACAATTGACCATCATCCCCGGCTTCCGCATCGACGCCGGCATCCTCTACGGCGACCCGTACGCCAACACCGACGGCAGCCAGAATGCGCCCAAGTTCACCAACCTGGCCGGCATCGGGCCGCGCCTCTCGGCCACCTACGATCTGTTCGGTGACCGGCGCACGCTGATCGTCGCCAACTACGGCCGCAACAACGACCTCGGCAACGTCTTCATCGCGCAGCACGGCAACCCGGCGCTGACCGAGTACAGCGGCACCTGGAGCACCTCGGGCAAGGCGTTCCCCGACTGCCAGTCGAACCCGGCGCTGCCCACCTGCACGGTGGTGGGCGGGCCCGGCGGCCGCAGCACCCCGTACCACTCGCTCACCTCGCCGATGAAGCCGCCGCACGTCGACGAGCTGCTCTTCGGCGTCCACCACGAGGTGGTGCCGGAGACCGCCATCGGCGTCGACTTCGACTATCGCCGCTACGGGAACATGTGGGAGGACATCGAGGTCAACCGCATCTGGGACGCGAGCGGGACGAAGATCATCGGGTACCAGGACCCGAACAACGTCGGCCGGTCGGTCGTGGTTTCGACCACCGCCAACGAGGCCTACCGCAAGTACGCCAGTATGGACCTGTGGGTGCAGGGCACACCCGGTCGCTGGGACCTCCTCGCGTCCTACACGCTGGCGTACAACTGGGGCACCGTCTCCGACTACTTCGACGGCTACCTGCTCAACCCGCGCATGACCCAGTTCTACGAAGGGTGGGTGCCGGACGACCGGCGCCACACGCTGAAGGGCTCGATCGCGTACCGGACGCTGTTCGGCCTCGACCTCGGCGCGCGCGTGCAGTACCGGACCGGCTCGCCGATGTGGGAGCACTCCTCGAACCCGGCCGACACCAACCAGTCGATCTACCACTCGCCGCGCGGGACCGGCGTGCCCTTCAGCTCTCTGACCGGCGCGCAGGACTTCAACGACCCGACGCAGTGGACCGAGCTGCGCAACCCGGACCAGTTCAACATCGACCTGCAGGCCCGCTACAACCTCGGCGGCGCGCTGAAGATGAAGGAGCAGAAGCTCGACGTGGTGCTGCTGGTCGTCAACGTGCTCTCCAGCGCGGCGGCGCAGACGCTGACCGACACGGTCAAGTCGAAGAACAACGCGTTCGGCGATGCGACCGGATTCGGCCACTTCGCGCCCATCCAGGGCGAGCTCTTGATCCGGTATCGGAACTAGGACTATGGGTTCGCGGATGCGCCTGATCGCCATCTCTCTGCTCGCGTTTGCCTGCGCAAGTTCAGCGAAAAAAGCTGACAACGTGGCGGCCCCCGCGTCCGCTGCCGCGGGCGGCGAGGGACGCCGGCTGATGGTGATCGGCATCAACGACACCCACGGCGCGCTGTTGTCGGTGCCGCAGCCGAAGTGGATCTCCAGCTCGACCCGATCCGACATCGGCGGCGCGTAGTGGTTCGCCGGCTACCTGAACGCCATCCGCGCCGACTACCAGGCGAAGGGCGGCGAAGTGGTGGTGCTCGACGCCGGCGACGAGTTCCAGGGCACGCTGATCTCCAACGAGTTCCGCGGCCGCTCGGTGACCGACGTCTACAACGCGGTCGGCGTCACCGCGTCGGCGATCGGCAATCACGAGTTCGACTTCGGGATCCCGGTCCTCAAGGAGCGGATCGCGCAGGCGAAGTACCCGATCCTCGCGGCGAACATCTTTCTCAAGGGGACGAAGACGCGCCCGGACTGGATACGCCCGAGCGCGATCGTCGATCAGGGCGGGATCCGGATCGGCATCATCGGGCTGGCGACGAAAGAGACGCCGCTCACGACCAACCCGGTCAACATCGAGGACCTCGACTTCGCGGACGGTGGTCCGGTGGCGGCGGCGGAAGCCGATGCCCTGAGGGCTGCCGGCGCGACGGTGGTGTTGATCACGGCGCACGCCGGCCCGTTTCCGCCGGGCAACGAGATCCAGCACATCGCGGAGGCGGTGAAGGGAAAGGTGGACGCGATCGTCAGCGGACACCATCACCAATCGATGGGGCCACCGCCGTACATCGTCGCCAACATCCCGATCGTGCAGTCGGGGTCCAAGCTGGTGGCGTTCTCGACCATCGAGCTGACGCTCGATGCGACGAACCACGTCCGGCAATTCGCGATCAACGACGGCGCGCAGCCGAAGCAGGGAGGGCCGCAGACCATCCTGCACACCTGGAACGGCCTGCCCGCCGAGTGGCGCGGGCACAAGATCGAGCCGGACGGGCGGGTGGCGTCGATCCTGCGCGATTACGACGTGCAGGTGAAGAAGCTGCGCGAGACGCCGATCGGCGAGACCGCGGTCGAATTGCGCAAGGGCGGGAAGGACGATCTTCTCGCCAACCTCTGCGCCGACGCGCTGCGCTCCGGAGCCGGGGGCGGTTTGAAAGCGCAGTACGCATTCCAGAATTCGGGCGGTCTGCGCATCACCGAGATCCCCGCGGGGCCGATCACGTTCGGCCAGATCTTCGACCTCGTGCCCTTCGACAACCAGCAGGTCGTGGTTTCGCTTGCGGCGAATCAGGTGCGCAACGCGCTGGAGGCGATCCTCCGCGTCGGCAAGGGCCCGATGCGGGTGTCGGGCATGCGCTACACCATCGACTGGGACAAGTTCCAGGCGAAGGACCAGAAGGACGCGCCGCCGGGCGCGATCGTCACCGAAGTCATCGACGACAGCACCGGCAACGTGCTCTGCG
>VBLM01000440.1 GCA_005879095.1 Deltaproteobacteria bacterium | reverse complement strand
GACGACGATTTGTTCGACATGCTTATGGAGCAGCGCCGGATCGCGTCCGGGCGCAGTCGCGGCTGCGGCTGCAAGCAACAAAGCGATCATGGCGTCGCCACCTTCTCCGGAGCGGATTGCGGCTGCGACGCCGTTTGCGGCGGCGTGCGCGGTTTCCGGCAGCGCTGGCCGAGCTGGTACCGGTAGTTGCCCAGCTCGTCGCGCCAGTATTCGCCCTGGAACGGCCACAGCTCTTCGTCGTCCGAGACCTGCGGCGGGTCTTTGCGGTTGACCGGCGCCAGGCCGGCTTCGGGATTGAGGGCCAGGTCCTTCTCGCGGCCGGCGATCTCGTACGAGAGGCGCAGCGACTGTCCGAGCAGCTCGCGCAGCTCGCTCCGCTCCTGCCCGAGTCGCGCGATCAGCTTGCGGCCGGCCGAATCGAGCAGCGCGATGCGCGCTTGCCGCGCCAGCGGAGCGACGCGCGCGATCAACGCCGAATTGCGGAAGACGGCCGGGCGGCGGTCGAGCGAATCGATCTCCTGCGCCAGTTGCACCGCTGCCTGCGCCGCGCCCTGCACGTCCGGTTCCTGTTCGATGCGCGCCACTTCGTCTCGCGCCGGCCCGGCAACGAACGGCTTCGGACCGGTGAGGAATTCGGCGGCCGCTTGCGGCGTGGTCAGGCTCGCCAGCGTCGCCGCGAGGCCATCGTGAAGCGGGCGGTAGCGCTGCTCGAAATCGGCCAGCGTCGCGCGCGCGTCGGCGTAGCGGCAGTTCTCGTAGAGCACCAGCGCTTTGAGCACGAACGATTCCGGAAAGAACCGCTGCGCGAAGAACGGCGCATGCAGCGTGAGGATGTTGCCCAAAGCCTTCTCGTCCTCGCCCTTGCGGAAGTGCGACCAGCTGGCTTCGAAGAGCGCGTCGAGCCACTCGGGCGCGCCGCGGCCGACGCGGTCGTAGAGCTGCGTGGCCCGCGCGTCGTCGCCGCTCTGGTACGCGAGCCGCGCGAGCTGTAGCAAAGCCTTGTCGCGCCGCTCGGCCGACGCTTCGTCGCCGCGCTTCACCGGCAGCTGCGCCAGCGCGAGGAACTCTTTCACCGCGTTGTCGTCGTCTCCCGCCGCCAGCGCGGCAAGCCCGGAAATCTCCAGCGCATCGGCCTGCCCCGGATCTTCCACCGGCACCGACGCCGCCAGCGCCCTCGCCTTGTCGAGGATCTGGAGCGCGAGTTTCGGGGACACAATACTTTTCTCCGACGTTGGTCTTGAGATTTCCCCGGTTTGGAAGGCCACGCCTTCCTCGATCGGCGTGAGCTGCAGGGCCTGTTCGAGAAAGCCGCGGGCCAACCGCAGCGCGAGCGCGGGCGGAAGCTTGCCGGGATCGTTCTGCTGCGCGAGCAACAGCTGCGCGAGGCTCGGGTCGATGACGGCACGAGAAGCGAGCTCGGCCTTGGCGGCGGAGCGGACCCCGTCGGACTGCTGGTCGTCGGCAGCGAGCGCGGCCAGCAGCACCGTGGCCGAGCGCGGCATGCCGGCGTCGTTCAGCGCCTGCACGACCGTCGCGATCCGGCCGCGCGCCTCGTCGGACGAGACCCGCGCCTTGTCGACCCGCGCGAAAGCCGCCTGCGGCGTTTCGGCCCGCGCCAGGCCCGCCGCGCAGAGCACCAACGCTGCGATGCGCATGGGAATCACCGTCCTCCGAAAAGCCACGCCACCCCGCCCTCGAAGCTCAACTTCCGCTCCACTTCGGTGAGACCGCGCACGCGGCTCGGATAGACGAGCTCGCTGGCCGCGACGCGGATCATGAATCGATCGGTGAAGAAGAGCCGCTCCCCGAGCGAGATCCGCCCGCCTGCCGCCCAGCGCCCGACTTCCGGCGAAGCCGCGTCGGGCGCGATCAGCTCGCGCACCAACTCCGGCCCGGCGGCGATGTACGCGTCGAAATGCAGCGTCCGCTCGCCGAAGAGCGACAGCTTGCCGTAGACCGGCGCCCAGCCGAGCTCGGCGCCGGCCAGCAGCTGCAGGTTGCCCGGCGTCGACTTCAGCCGGTCCGACTGAGGCGCCGAGCAGATGGTCTGGCCGCACAGCTCGACCGGCGCCGCCAGCAGCGCGATGCTGCCGAGCGTGTGGGCGGCGATCGACCAGCGCTCGTCGAAGTGGTGTTCGACCCGCACACCCAGACCCACCGTGCGCCAGAATGGATCACCCACCGAAAAGGAGAACATCGGTTGCACTTCGAGCAGGCCGCCGAGGTGGAACAACTGAGCGGTCACCGGCGGCAGCGAGGCCGGCGCGCCGTACTGCGAGGCGCCGGGCACCGATGGCAGCTGCGCAACCGTCACCGCCGAGGCCGGGGCGGGCTTGGGCGCAGGCTGCTCGGACGGCGCGGCGTCCGCGGCCAGAAGCAGCGCGAGGAGCGCGATCATCGGCCACCCCCGAGGTAGACGGAGAAGCCGAGCATGACCGTCCAGAAACCCATCGCCTTGGTCGACGGCGCGCCGTCGATGACGAAGCGCTCCATGTAGAGGTTGCCGCCCACCCGCGCGGTGAACGCGACGTCCTCGCCGAGGAACACCCGCTGGCCGATTCCGGCCGCCAGCGCGGGGCGGACGCCGCGTGTCGCGTCGGTTTCGGTCCAGGCCGCGCCGAGGCCCGCGTCGAGGAAGGTCTCGAAGTGCACCAGCGCGTCGCCCGGCAGGGCTACCTTTCCATACAATGGGGCGATCGAGGCCAGCGCGGTCAGCGACCCGCGCTGCCGCGAATCGAGGATGCGCGCGTGCAGCTCGCGCTTGGCGATGACGAACTCTTCCGTCTGCCAGGTAGCGAGGCCGTTCGCGTCGAGGCCGAGCGAGAGCCCTTCGCGCAGGTGGTACATCGCTCTGAGGCCGCCGCCCCATCGCTGCAGATATGGGTCGGCGATGCTCATCTCGCCGTATGGCAACAGCTCGAGCCGGTGCGCCTGGCGCAGCGGCCGCTTCTGGACCGCGGAGATGGTGTCGCCGGAGTCCGTCGGCTCGGCACGGGCGGCAACACCGATCAGAAGTGAGATGACGCACAGCAGCGGCAGGCGCATGGCGCGGGAAAGATGGAAGCCGGACCCCGGCCGGGCAACCCCTTGCGGCTGCAGCGCTGAGAACCAACTTTCCCCACGCCATGCGTGCTCACCGGACAGTCCTGCTGTTGACAGTTCTCCTGGCTGCCGCCTGCGCGCGCACCGATCTGGGGGCGCCGTGTCATGTAGAGGACGCCCAAGGCGCGGAATTGTCGCCGCTGCCGGGGCGCCAGTACCTCTATCTGGGGTCGAGCGAGTGCGGCAGTTTCTCCTGTCTGGCCACGGCGGGCGGTTCGACCGGGTACTGTTCACAGGCCTGCGCGGGATCCGGGGCGAGTTGCCCGGCGGGATTGACGTGCCAGCAGCTGGCGGTCAACACCGGGTACCTGGACGTGATGAAGACCCGTCTCACGCCGGCCCAGTATCAGCAGCTGTTTGGCCAGCTCGAATCGACCTGGTATTGCGTGCGGCCCCACTAGGGGTAGATTCCGCGGCCGAATGCGCCGTCTTCTCGTCGGTCTCCTCTGCGCCGGCGCTTGCCACACGCAGGCGGCCCCGTCGATGTCACGTCCTCCCGGAGCAGTCCGATTCGAGACGCCGCGCGGCCCGTGGGTCGTACGGGTCGAGATCGCCAACACCGACGAGTCGCGCACCCGCGGGCTGATGTTCCGGCGCGAGCTGCCGCAGGATCGGGGGATGATCTTCATCTTTCCGTCCACCGAAGAGCACGGCTTCTGGATGCACAACACGCTGATCGCGCTGGACCTGATCTTTCTCGGCGAGGACCGGACCGTGCTCGGCGTGGTGACGGCCGCGCCGCAGACCGACACGCTCCGCTCGGTCGGCAAGCCGTCGCGCTACGTGGTCGAAGTCTCGGCCGGCGAAGCCGCCGCCCACGCGGTAGGCCCCGGCACAAAGGCCGCTTTCATCGACATTCAGGAGTAAGGCTTCCAGCGCACCGCGGAGGCGCGGAGAACGCGGAGGTTTTTTTTAAAAAAATCTCTCCGCGCCCCTCCGCGCTCTCTGCGCCTCCGCGGTGAGACTTTGTCTTTAGCCGCGCTTGAGCAGAGCCCGGGTGGCGTCGGGGCCGAGGGAGTCTTCCATCATCTTTTCGATCAGGGATTCGAAGTCGCGCTGGGCCGCCGCGTCCTTGAAGAGGAACCGGATGCCCATCCCGGGATCCTCGTTCCGCGCGCGGGCCGCGTCGGTCGAGAGCTGCCAGGTCACCTCGCCCTCCAGCACCAGCGGTTCGGACAGCGCCGGCAGCGTGAAGGAGAACTGGCAGCGCGCGCCGATCTCCAGGGGACGCGTGGTCTTGATGAAAGTGCCACCCTTGGAGAGGTTCTTCGTATAGTCGGCGAAGAACGAGTTCATCCGCTCGTAGTCGACGCGCAGCCGCAGCGGCGCGCGGACGCCGGTGCGGAGGTCCTCGGGATTCGGAGGCGGCATACCCGGCCAGTCTGACAGCACGGCGACCTTGTCGGCAAGGGCGGGACCGCGGATCTACCTCGCGCTGCTCGCCCTGCTCTCGATCGTCGCCTGCTTTCTGCCCCTCGCCGATCACCTCGGGTACGAGCTGAGCGAGCTGGTCGCGCTCGCCGCCGGCACCGCGGGGGCCGCGCCGGGCATCGCGGCGGCGCGGATCGAATCCGAGTCGTCGGCGCGCGCACTCTCGCGCGCTGCCTGGTTTTCGCTCTGGGCGCTGGCCATCCCGCTGGTCATCATTCTGCTCAACGGATTGCGCCGGCCGGCGTGCGATCCGGCGAGCGGGTTCGTGCTCTACCTGGCGCTCGCCGTCCCTTCCGCGCTGCTGGCCGCGGCGCTCGCCGTCGCCTGCGGCTTTCTCGCTCCGCGCGCGGCGCCCTGGATCTACGCGGCTCTGTTCCTCGGCAGCCTGGCGGTCGCGTTGTGGCCGATCCTGCGCGGGCCGCAGGTCTTCGCCTTTCATCACCTGGGCGGGATGTACCCCGGGCCGATCTACGACGAGGCCATCGCCGCCAGCCGCGCGCTGTGGCTCTTCCGCGCCGACACGCTTTTGTACGCGGGCGCGTGCGCAGGAATCGCGCTGGTCGCGGGTCCGCCGCGGCCGAGGCGGCGTGGAGCGGTCGCCGCTCTTCTCTTCGGCGGCGCGGCGGTGTGGATGTCGCTCCAGGCCGAGCGACTCCACTGGAAAGCCAGCGACGCGCAGCTCGACGCCGAGCTGGGCGGGCGCCTGACGACCGCACATCTCGTGCTGCACTTTCCGCGCGAGAAATCCGAAGGCGAGCGCGCCCTTCTCGCGCGGGACGCCGAAACCGACGTGAGCGCGGTCGCGAAGTTCTTCGGCATCGCTCCGCCGGCGCGCAAGATCGACGTCTTTCTTTATCGATCCGCCGACGAAAAACGGCTGCTGATCGGCGCCGCGGAGACGAGCTTCACCAAGCCTTGGCTGCGGCAGATCCACGTCAACGACGCGGCTGTTCGACATCCGATCCTGCGCCACGAGCTGGTGCACGCGGTCGGCGCCGATATCGCGCACGGTCCGTGGGGCACGCCGGGCGGACTGATTCCGCAGATGGCCCTCGTCGAGGGCGTGGCGGTGGCCGCCGACTGGCCGCCCGGCGAGTTCACCGCGCACGAGGAGGCGCGCGCGCTGCGCGAGCTGAAGCTGCTGCCGGACGTCGGCCGCCTCTTCAGGCCGGGACTGTTCTACGCGGAGTCCGGCCCTCGCGCGTACACCACGGCCGGCTCGTTCGCACGCTGGCTGTGGGAGACGAAGGGACCCGCGTACGTGTACCAGGTGTACACCTCGTCCACTTCGCTCGATGCCCAGTCCGTCGCCCCGGCGTATCTCGCCTTTCTCGATTCGCTGCGCGAGCCGGACCGGGCCGTCGCGCTCGCCCAGCAGCGCTTCTCCGCGCCCGCCATCGCCCGCAAGCGGTGCCCGCACGAGGTAGCGATGCTGCAGCGGCAGGCGTCGCAGGCGCGCGATCCGGTCAGCGCCGCCGCTCTCTGGAGCAAATGCACCGAGATGGAGCCCGACGATCCCGCGCTGCTGATCTCGTTGCACCGCGCGCAAGTGCAGGCGAAGGATTTCAGCGCCGCGCTCGCGACCGAAGCGAAGGCCTTCGCGCACCCCAAGCTCTCCAAACCCCTGCGAGCGCAGCTGCTCACCGAGTCGGGCGACGCGGCGTGGAAAGCCGGCGACGCCGGCCGCGCGCTGTCCCTGTTCGAACAGGCAGCGCAGCTCCCGCAGTCCGAACCGCTCGAGCGCGCGCTCGCGATCCGGCTCGAGTCGATCAAGGACCCGTCCACCTGGCCGGCGCTGCGGCCGCTGCTCGCCGACGGGAACACGTCACCCGAGATCCTGCTCGAGCTGCGCGATCTCGACCTGGCGCGACCGCGCGACGGCGTCGCCGCGTATCTGCTCGCCAAGCAGCTGCAGAACCGCGGCGCCTGGGCGGAGTGCCTCAAGTACGCAACCAATGCTCTCACTCGCGATCTCCCCGGCCCGCTCTTCGCGCAGGAAGCGCTGCGGATGCGCGGCATCTCTGCCTGGCACCTGGGCGACGACGCGATTGCGCGCGCAGCGTTCACCGAGCTCGGCAAGGACGCGCCGCCGGGCCGCGCAGCCGAAGCGGCGCGCTGGCTCGACCGGCTTCGTTAGACCGTCTCGACCGCGGCCGCCTTGCCGGAGAAGATCTCCTGATTTCCCGCCGGCCGCACGCCGCAGATCTTCACCTCGAAGAAGAGGCGCTCGCCGGCGAGCGGATGGTTGAGATCGACCGTCACCATGTCGGCCTTCACGTCGCGCACCGTGATCGGATAGCTCTGCCCGCCCGACGCGCGCGCGTAAAGACAGAGGCCGGGCTCGAGCCGCACGTCAACCGGAAAGAGTGTGCGCGGCAGCGAGACGACGTTGTCCTCCTTGCGCTCGCCGTACGCATCCTCGGGCGGGATGCTGAAAGCCGCCTGCTCGCCCTCGCCCAGGCCTTCCAGCGCCCGCTCGAGCGCCGGCAGGATCTGCCCCGCCCCGTGCAGGTACTCGATGGGACCCTTTGCCGAGCTCGTCTCCACCACCTGTCCACTGCCGACTTTGACGAGGTAATCGAGCAGGATCACCCGTCCGGGCTTGACACGCATGAAGTCAAGGTGGCCACCGGGCGGATACAGCGAAAGGGCGTCGTCAAGCGGGCGCGGGAGCGGCTGGCCGGTGACCGCCGAGGAGCACCGCCGCTCCGAACGCGAGCGTCGCTCCGACGAGCAGCGCGGCCGCCGGCGAGACGTGGTCCCAGATCTCGCCGGCGATGATCGACGCGGCCAGCAGGCCGACGCCGGAGACGAGGTTGTACAGGCCGAGCGCGCTGCCGCGGTGCTCGCCCGGGACCGCCTCCGCGATCAGCGCGCGCTCGCTGCCCTCGGTGAGCGCGGCGACGAGCCCGTACGCGGCGAAGAGGCCCCACATCTGCCACGGCGCAGTGGAGAGCGCGAATCCTGCGTAGCAGACGGCGTACCAGATCCATCCGGTGATGAGCGCTGTCCGGCGGCCGAATCGATCGGCCAGCCGTCCCATCGGCCAGGACAGGAGCGCGCGCACCACGTGCAGCAGCGACCAGAGGATCGGCAGATGCACGGTCTGCACGCCGACCGTCTGCGCCCGCAAGACCAGCAGCGCATCCGTCGAGTTCCCCAGCGTAAACAGCCCGATCGCCGTCAGCAGGATAGGCGGCGCCTTCGCCCTTGCTATTGGCTCTTGGCCGCCAGCCGCAGGCCGCAAGCCGCTAGTCGTCTCCTTCACCGCGAAGAGCGCAACCACCGCCAGCCCGCCCGGAATCGCCGCCAACAGAAAGACCCGCCGCAGATCGCCCGGCCAGAAGACCAGGAGGCCCGCCGCGACCAGCGGACCCAGCGCCGCGCCGGCGTGATCCATCCCGCGGTGGAACGCGAACGCCTCGGCGAGCCGCTCCCGCACCGTGCTGGCCGCGAGCAGCTTGTCGCGCGGGGAGGTGCGGATACCTTTCCCCACCCGATCGATGTTGCGCACCACCAGCACCTGCCAGGGCGCCCGTGCGATCGAGAGAAACGGCCGAGCAAGTCCGGCCAGCCCGTATCCGAGCACCGCCAACGGAAGGAGGCGGCGGGTCCGATCGGCCCACCGCCCGCTGAGGTACTTGAGCAGCGCGGCCGTCGCCTCCGCCGCGCCCTCGATCACGCCGAGATAAGCCGCGCCCGCGCCGAGCGAGACGAGAAATGCCGGCAACAGCGGCATCACCATGTCGCTGGAGACGTCGGCCAGCAGCGAAACCTCATGCGCGCTTCAAATCCGGCTCGATCACGCGCAGTTTCGGCGCGGCAGGCGGTGGCGCGGCATCCGCGCGCGAGGTGTAGAGCGCTTCCAGCGACCCCGCGAAGCTCTGCGCCGTCAGCTCCAGATCGCGCAGCGTGATCTCGCACTCGTCCAGCTGGCGTTCCGCGACCACCGCCTGGATGGCGCGATCGACCAGCCCGCGCAGCTTCTCCGGAGCGACCGACGCGAGGTTGCGAGCAGTGGCGACCACCATGTCGGCGATCATCACCAGCGCGGCTTCGCGCGTCTGCGGCTTGGGCCCGAGGTAGCGGAAGTCGGCCTCGTTCGGCGGAGGCGCGCCGGTCCGCTCGGCCTCTTCCTTCGCCCGGTGGAAGAAGTAACCGATCAGCCGCGTCCCGTGGTGCTGCGAGATGAAATCGATCACCTGCCGCGGCAGCTTGCTCGAACGGGCCAGGTCGATGCCCTCGGGCACGTGCCGCTGGATGATCTGCGCGCTCATCAGCGCCGTCAGGCTGTCGTGACGGTTTTCGCCCTTCTGGTTCTCGCCGAAATAGAGCGGGTTCTTGCCCTTGCCGATGTCGTGGTAGTACGCGCCCACCCGCGCCAGCAGCGGATTCGCGCCGATGGCCCGCGCGGCCGATTCGACCAGCCGCCCGATCAGGATCGCGTGGTGGTACGTGCCCGGCGCCTGCACGATCAGGTCCTTGAGCACCGGGTGGTTGAAGTTCGCCAGCTTGAGCAGCTGGATGTCGGTGACGTAACCGAAGACGATCTCGAGAAAAGGAGCGATCAAGAGCGCCAGCAGCGGGATGATCAACGCGCCGCCGAGGACGCCGCCCGCGACCGTGGCGGCTGTCTCCCAGCTCCAGAGGCGGCCCTGGAACATCGCGAACGCGCCGAGGACGACAGCCGTGGCGAGGCCGGTGAACAATCCGGCGCGGAACACGGCGCTGCGGCTGCCGGCGTTGCCGATGCGATCGGCCGCGACCACGCCGCCGACCAGCGCCGCGGCGGCGGCCTGCAGCGATCCGCCGGCCAGCAAGCCGCAGAGGGGCGCGAAGGCGACCGTCCAGAGTATGGCGGCCTCGCTGTGGAGGAGGAACCGCACCAGGAGCGAGCCGAGCGCGAACGGTACCGCCGCCGGCAGCGCCTGCGCGACGTACGCGCCGATGCGCGGCGGCAGCGAATCGCGGACGAAATCGTGGAGCGCATCCGCGCCGAACAGCGCGTTGCGCACCAGCCACAGCTGCAGGACGAGGAGCGCCGCGAGCAAAACCACGTCGCGGCTGCGCAGCCGGAACTTGCGCACGTTGCGCCGGCCGAACTCGAAGACCGCCGCGCAGATCAACGCCGCGAAGAGGCCGCCGCCCCAGCGCACTTGCTCGTCATGCGAAGCGCGGCCGGCCGCCCGCAGCGCGTGGAAGATCAAGAGGTGCGTCTTGGTGATCTGCTCGCCGTCGCCGATGATCTTCTCGCCCTTGCGGACTTGAAGGAGCACCACTTTGACCTGCGCGCGCTTCACGTCCTGCCGGCGGCGGGTCTCGGCGTCGTCATAGGCGAGGTTGGGCCGCAGCGCGCGCCGCACCAGCGAAGCCACCGCGCGGGCAGTGCGCGGCGGGAGATCGGCGAGCTGCTCGGGAGCGATCCGTTCGACGTCGACGCGGGCGCGGGCCAGATCCCGGATACGGTCGATGTCGCGCACCGCCTGCTCCGGCGCCGGCGCGTCGCCGATGGTGCGGACGATGATGCCGCGCTCGCGATCGGCGGCCAGCAGGCCGCGCTCCTCGACGGTGAACCCGGACGCCGCGAGGCCGGCGAGACGCTCGGCGGCGCGCTGCACGGCCGGATCGAATCCGGTCTTCGCCAGCTCGATGTAGCCGTCGTCGTCGACCACGGCTTGCAGCGCCTTCCAGAACTCGTCGCGCTGCGAGAGCAGGAACACCTGCCGCGGCAGCTTGCTCGAACGGGCCAGGTCGATGCCCTCGGGCACGTGCCGCTGGATGATCTGCGCGCTCATCAGCGCCGTCAGGCTGTCGTGACGGTTTTCGCCCTTCTGGTTCTCGCCGAAATAGAGCGGGTTCTTGCCCTTGCCGATGTCGTGGTAGTACGCGCCCACCCGCGCCAGCAGCGGATTCGCGCCGATGGCCCGCGCGGCCGATTCGACCAGCCGCCCGATCAGGATCGCGTGGTGGTACGTGCCCGGCGCCTGCACGATCAGGTCCTTGAGCACCGGGTGGTTGAAGTTCGCCAGCTTGAGCAGCTGGATGTCGGTGACGTAACCGAAGACGATCTCGAGAAAAGGAGCGATCAAGAGCGCCAGCAGCGGGATGATCAGCGCGCCGCCGAGGACGCCGCCCGCGACCGTGGCGGCTGTCTCCCAGCTCCAGAGGCGACCCTGGAACATCGCGAACGCGCCGAGGACGACAGCCGTGGCGAGGCCGGTGAACAATCCGGCGCGGAACACGGCGCTGCGGCTGCCGGCATTGCCGATGCGATCGGCCGCGACCACGCCGCCGACCAGCGCCGCGGCGGCGGCCTGCAGCGATCCGCCGGCCAGCAAGCCGCAGAGGGGCGCGAAGGCGACCGTCCAGAGTATGGCGGCCTCGCTGTGGAGGAGGAACCGCACCAGGAGCGAGCCGAGCGCGAACGGTACCGCCGCCGGCAGCGCCTGCGCGACGTACGCGCCGATGCGCGGCGGCAGCGAATCGCGGACGAAATCGTGGAGCGCATCCGCGCCGAACAGCGCGTTGCGCACCAGCCACAGCTGCAGGACGAGGAGCGCCGCGAGCAAAACCACGTCGCGGCTGCGCAGCCGGAACTTGCGCACGTTGCGCCGGCCGAACTCGAAGACCGCCGCGCAGATCAACGCCGCGAAGAGGCCGCCGCCCCAGCGCACTTGCTCGTCATGCGAAGCGCGGCCGGCCGCCCGCAGCGCGTGGAAGATCAAGAGGTGCGTCTTGGTGATCTGCTCGCCGTCGCCGATGATCTTCTCGCCCTTGCGGACTTGAAGGAGCACCACTTTGACCTGCGCGCGCTTCACGTCCTGCCGGCGGCGGGTCTCGGCGTCGTCATAGGCGAGGTTGGGCCGCAGCGCGCGCCGCACCAGCGAAGCCACCGCGCGGGCAGTGCGCGGCGGGAGATCGGCGAGCTGCTCGGGAGCGATCCGTTCGACGTCGACGCGGGCGCGGGCCAGATCCCGGATACGGTCGATGTCGCGCACCGCCTGCTCCGGCGCCGGCGCGTCGCCGATGGTGCGGACGATGATGCCGCGCTCGCGATCGGCGGCCAGCAGGCCGCGCTCCTCGACGGTGAACCCGGACGCCGCGAGGCCGGCGAGACGCTCGGCGGCGCGCTGCACGGCCGGATCGAATCCGGTCTTCGCCAGCTCGATGTAGCCGTCGTCGTCGACCACGGCTTGCAGCGCCTTCCAGAACTCGTCGCGCTGCGAGAGCAGGAACTTGTACAGCTCGGAGTCGAGCTTCCGATCGGGCCGCAGCGCCGCCACCTTCGCCGCGCGCGAGGGACCCTTCTGCTTCCACTGGGCGAGCGCGTCGCGCCCCCCGGCGAACGCGTCGGCGATGCGTCGCTGCAGCACCGCCGCAGCGCTGCCGTCGTAGTCGTAGACGGGCCACACCGATCGCGCGGCTTCCTCGCGCTTCTCGGCGGTGGTGTCGGGATCGAGCACGTCGTAATCGCGGTTCGCCTTGAGCGTGCCGGAGAAGAGCAGGCCGAGCGCGTCGTCGGCCGGAATCGTCGGCGTGAACCGCGAGGGCGTGAGGAGGAACGCCGCGCTCACCGCCACCAGCGCCAGCAGCGAGAGGGCGAGCGCCTGCCGCACCCGGGGGAAGCGCAGGATGCGCGACGTCAACGTCGGCGGCTGGGGAGGCATGCGCGGCGCAGTGTACTACTTCTTGCTCAGTCCGAGCTGCTCGGAAATCTTCGCTTCCAGATCCGGGTTGCGCTGCGGCGCCGGGAGCGAGCGCAGCACGTCGAGCTGCTCGTGCAGCACCGCGTCGGTGCTCTTGCCCTGCGCCTTGAGAATCTTCGCTTTCAGTCCGAGGATGCCGATGCGCCGCTGCGACTTCGGCATCATCGAGAGCGCGCGATCGACCGCCGCCTCGGCTTCGGGGAGCTTCTTTTCCTCGAAATAGACGCGTGCGAGCCGCGCAGGCGGGTTGTAGTCGGACGGCATCTCCTTCTCGCGTGCCGCGAGCAGCTTCTCGGCCTTCTGCGGCTCTTTCAGGTAGAGGTAGGTGTCGGTGCGATGCGGGTCGAACGTCGAGGCCGTCGTCGCATCCGGCGCCGCCGCCGCCGCCTGCTCGAGGATCTGGGCGCGCTCCTGCATCGCTTTCACCGCTTCGGGATGTCGGTGCGCGACGTCGAGCATCTCGGACAGATTCGCCAGCGCGTCGCTGCGGTCGTCGGCGGCGAGCGGCGCGTCCTTCTTCGCCAGGATCTCGCGCAGCCGCTCGATGGCCAGGGCATGCATCTTGGCCGCGTCGGGATCGTCCTTCGGCAGCGCGTCCGCGCAGGCATCGGCGTAAGTGACGAAATCGGCTGCCGGCACGCTGTCG
>VBLM01000439.1 GCA_005879095.1 Deltaproteobacteria bacterium | reverse complement strand
CTTCTGCTTGAGCAGCATGCGGCGGACGTCGGCGTGCTCGACGATCGGGACTTGCGGCGCGTTCGGATCGCGCGCGTTGAGCGGCCGTCCCTGCGGGCGCGTGCGCGCGTATTCGACCGATTCGAAGTACGCGGCCGAGGCGGTGGAGACGGCATTCAGGCCCACCATCAGCCGCGCCTCGTTCATCATCTGGAACATGTAGGAGATGCCGCGGTTCGGCTCGCCCACCAGCCATCCGCGACACTCGCCGCGCTCGCCGAAATTGAGCGCGATCGAGGGCAGCCCCCGCCAGCCCATCTTGTGGAAGACACCGGCGCAGGTGCAGTCGTTGTCGGTTCCGTCGGGGCGCTTCTTGGGAATGGCGAAGAGCGAGACGCCCTTGATTCCGGCCGGCGCGCCCTCGATGCGCGCGAGCGTGAGGTGGACGATGTTCGAGGTCAGGTCCTGATCGCCGCCGGAGATGAAGACTTTGTTGCCGTCGATGCGCCACTCGTCGCCCGCGGGACGCGCGCGGGTTCGGACGTCGGCCAGGCTCGAGCCCGCGTGCGGCTCGGTCAGCGCCATCGTTCCTGCCCACTCGCCGGCGTACATGCGGGTCATGAACTCGCGCCTGAGGAACTCGTCGCCGAAGGCTTCGAGAAGGTGCGCGGCGCCCTGGGTCAGGCCGAGGTAGCCCATCGCGGCGCCGTTCGCGGCCATGCAGTAATGGGCGGCCAGCACCGCGACCGTCCTCGGCAGCTGCTGCCCGCCGAGCTCGACCGGCCGGGTCGCGTTGCCGAGGCCGAGCTCGAACATCTTCGGCCAGATCTCGTGCATCGCGGGGTGGATGCGCAGTTGTCCGTTCACCAGGCGCGGCGGCTCTTCGTCCATCGGCTTGAACGCGGGGAACATCTGCTCGCGCGCAAGCTTGCGTGCGCTGGCGAGCACCAGGTCGAACGTCTCGCGGCCGTGGTCGGCAAAATACGGCAACGCCGTGAGCTCCTCGGCACGCAGGAGCTCGTAGAGGAGAAACTCCACGTTCCGATCGGAAACCAACGGATTCGGCATCGCCCTACGCTAGCAGGTCCCTCTTGACGCAGCCCGGCAAGCTCGGACGAGTGACCGACCCGGTACGTAGTCTGACCGCTGGTGGGCCGCAGCCTCGGATCGATAGGGTCGAGGCATGCTCCGTAGGTTTGGTACGACCGTCATCGCGGCGCTGTCCGCCTGCGGTGGCGAGCAGTTGGCAGAGCTCGAGACCGAGTCGCGATCGTCCTTGCAGACGGCGTACACCTGTGCGGCGGGATGCGGGGGACAGCTCGGCTCGGCGGTCCTGCCCGGCCCGCATGGACCGGTGACGCTCGTCGCCTGGTCGAACTCGCCGCAGCTCGGCACCGACTACGACTGCGATCCGACCGCCTGCGCCGGGGGGTCTCCGGTCACGGCTCGGAACGGCCATCCCGCCTACGGCTGCCCATGGCAATGCGTCGAGCTCGTCAACCGCTACTTCCAGGGGACTTGGGGCGCGCCGAAGATCTCGGCCGACGCGGGCGCCGGCTTCTGCTCGTTCGCCGCCTCCAGCTCGCTGCCGCAATACTGGGTCTACGGCCAGTCCGGCGCGAGCACCGCCGGCCACGCGCTGATGGCGGGCGACGTGCTCGTCTGGGCGGGCCACGTGGCCATCGCCAGCAACTCCGTCTCGTCCGGCGCGACCGGTACCATCGATCTGATCGAGCAGAACGCGACCTGCTCGGGCACCGACACCGTGTCGTGGGACGGCTCGATGTTCGGCGCCAAATACGGGCTGGGCGCGCTCTGCTGGGTGCACGTCCTCGCCAACACCGGCGCGACCGGCCCGGTCTGCCCGACCGGCAGCAACTGGCACCTCGCCGGCAAGTACTGCGGCAGCGAGGCGGGGATGCAGCACGCCGACGCCAACACGCTCTATTCCTGCAACGCCGCCGGCGCGGCCGCGAACGCCGTCCAGGTGTGCAGCCTCGGCTGCCAGCAGATGCCGGCCGGCCAGGACGATCGCTGCGCCTCTCCCTCTGCAGCTGCAACAGCGCCTGCGGGGCGTGCGGAAGCTGCGGAACGGGAACTTGCACACCACTTGCCGCGCACTCGACCGGTTCGCCAGCCTGCAGCGGCGACCTGCTCTGCTCGGGAAGCTCGGCCTCGTGTCCCGCCTCGTGCGCGACGTCGGCGGACTGCGCCGGCGGGACCGTCTGCGCCGGCTCTGCGTGCGTTCCGCCCGTCGCAGACGGTGGAGTCGTCATCGACGGCGGAACCGACGCCGATGCCGATGCCGGCGTCAATCCCATCGCGACCGACGCCGGGACGACTGCTGCCCGAAGTGACCCTCCCCCCGACGCGCCTTCTGCCGGCTGCTCCTCGGGCGGCGCGACCTGGCTCGCCCTCCTTGGTCTCGCTGCCTCCCGCAGGCGCCGGAGAGCGGGATCGCCCGCAATATCGGCTACTGCCCGTCGCCCGCGCGCCCGATCCCGAGCAGCCTCGCCTGGCTGCCGTTGAAGTTCTCCAGGCCGACCACCATCACGCCCAGGGCGGGAGTCAGCTTCCACTCCGCGGGATCGATGGTGAGCGGCACCGAGGCGTGCTGGCCCGGGGCGAGCGTGCCGTAGGCGGCGGTCGAGACCGCGTTGTTGAAGGCGTTGAAGCCGGCCCAACTCGTGAACGCGTCGCTGTCGCCGGTGCCGCTGAAGCTTTGCACGGTGTAGGCGAAGCGCGGAGCGGCGGCGGTGAGGCCGAAGTCGCTGGCGAAGACCGGCAACAGCAGCGTCGAGCCGTCGGTCGGCGAGGCGACCGGATACACGCCCACGATGCTCCCGGCGCTGAGGTCCACCGACACGGCCACCATCTGGCCGTTCGGCGAGCCGCCGCTGAGGAAGCCGAGGTCGGTGGCGACGATGGCGAAGTCCGGCTTGCCGTCGGCGTTGGTGTCGACGAGGACGTCGAATTCGTTCTCCGAGTTGTTGGACCAGGGCTTGAAAGTGTTGATGGCGAAGAAGAGCACCTGCGCGCCGTCCTGATCGGCGAACGATTGCACGCCCACCGCGCGCAGGCCGACCTGGCCGGCCTTGGCGTTGTTGCCCTGCAGGCCCCAGGCGTAGAAGTCAGCCGTGCCCGGGACGGCCGGCGACTCGTTGCGAATCGAAGCCTTGGCGGAGGGCTT
>VBLM01000057.1 GCA_005879095.1 Deltaproteobacteria bacterium | reverse complement strand
CGATCTGCACGATTACGACCGCCACCGGCTGGTGCCGACGTTCCTCGCCGTCCTGGAGATGGCGAAGCTGAAGCTGATCAAAGTGCATCAGCCCGAGCGGCACGCCGAGATCTACATCGCGCGCACCGACGGCCTCGAGGGCGCGCCGGAAGGAGCCTCGCTTGACTACCGAGAATGATCAGCAGCCGCCGGATGAAGTCGAGCTGCAACAGGCCGTGCAGACCGAATACCAGCAGCTCCGGGAGGCCGCGCGCTTCGTCACGCCCGAACGCGCGTTGCAAGTGCTGGAGGCGCTCTTCTTCGCCGCCGAGAAGCCGCTCGATCTGCAGATGCTCGCCGAGGCCACGCAATTCGATAAGGAAATTCTGCAAAAGACGCTGACCGATTTGCAAACGTTGTACGCACCGGGCACGCGCGGCGTGCACCTGCTCGATCTCGGCGGCCGCTGGCAGCTGCGGACCGATCCCTCGATCGGGGCCTACGTGCGCCGCATGCTGCAGGTGAAACCGATGCGGCTCACGCGCGCCGCTCTGGAGACGCTGGCCATCGTCGCCTATCGCCAGCCGGTGACGCGGCCGGAGATCGAGGACCTGCGCGGCGTCGATTGCGGCGCAGTCACCAAGGCGCTCCTCGAGCGCAAGTTGATCCGCATCCTCGGCAAGAAGGACGAGCCGGGGCGGCCGCTCCTCTACGGCACCTCGAAGGAATTTCTCGACCTGTTCAACCTCCGCGATCTGACGCAATTGCCCACTCTGCGCGAGTTCCAGGAGCTGTCGGAAGAGTCGCGCAAGATCGTCGAGGAAGAAGCGCCGGTGCCGCCGGTTGCCGGTCTCACCGCGCTGGCGCAGGACCCCGCCGAGGCGGCGCAGGCGATGGTAGAGAGCGAGAGCGCGCTGGCGCAGCTGGAGAGCGCGATGGACCAGGCGGACGAGACCACCAAGTCCGCCGCCGCCGTCCTGACACCGCCCGAAAGCAAGCCGGATGCTTGAAAGGCTGCAGAAGATCCTCGCCCACGCCGGCGTGGCCTCGCGTCGAAAGGCGGAGACGCTGATCGAGGACGGCCACGTCACGGTCAACGGCAAGGTCATCCGCGAGCTGGGGAGCAAGGCCAACCTGGACGAGGACGTGATCCAGGTGGACGGGCGCACCATCCGCGAAGAGCAGGACAAGGTCTATTACGTCCTCTACAAGCCGGCGGGCGTGGTCACCACGCTGAGCGATCCGGAAAATAGAGAAACTATAAAAAAGTACATCGAGCACATCCCCGAGCGCGTCTATCCGGTCGGGCGGCTCGACTATGACGTCGAGGGCGCCCTGATCGTCACCAACGACGGCGAGCTGGCCCACCTCCTCATGCACCCGCGCTTCGGCGTGCGCCGGACCTATCTGGCCAAAGTGCACGGCGTTCCGTCCGAAGAGCAGATCGAGCGGCTGCGCAAGGGCATGCGGCTCGAGGACGGGCGGGCGAAAGCTCTGGAAGCCGAGCTGCACAGCCGGACTCCGAAGAACACCTGGGTGCGCGTCGTCGTCGCCGAGGGCCGCCCGCATCTCGTCAAGCGATTGATGGAAGCGGCCGGCGCGCCGGTGCAGAAGCTGTTCCGCGCCGACTACGGGGGCATCGGCGTCGCCGGGATGAGCCCGGGCGAAGTGCGCGAGCTGACCAAAGCGGAAGTCCAGTATCTGCGCGGCACCGCGGGAAAGAAGATCGAGCCGGACGAGCGCAGCCGGCGGGTCTCGCTGCCCGCGCGCCGCCACGGACACGGTCCGCCCCCGCCGGGAGGGCGCAGGCAGCGCGGGCGGCAGCGGAGATGAAACGGCTCGCCGTCGGCCTGCTCATCGCGGCGTGCGGATCGAAGGAACGGAACGCCGCGTTGCAGCATCTGCAGTCGCCGAGCGCGAAGCAACGGGCGGACGGCGTGCGCGCGCTGGGTAAGCTCGGCGCCAAGGACGACGAGTCGTGGGCCGCGCTCGTCAGGGCCGCTCGCGACGGGTCGGCACCGGTTCGTGCCGAGACCGCCGCGGCGATGGCGGCGGCGAAGCGCGACGATGCGCCGGACGCGATCTCGCCGCTGCTCCACGATCCGGACGATTCGGTGCGCATCGCGGCGGCGCGCGCTCTCGCCTCGCGCTGCGGCGATCGGACGGCGGCGTATCTTCGACTCGCGTTCGGACACAGCGATGCCGCCGTTCGCGCCGAAGTCGTTCAGGCGCTGCAGAAGTGCGGCGTGAAAGCCGAAGACACGCTCGCGCGCGAGGAAACCGAGCGCAGGCGCAAGGCGGTCGAGTCCATCGTCGCTCCCATTGCCGCCCTCCGCGCGCGCGGTGCCCGCGATCTCGGCCTCCTCGGCCGCGACGAGGATCGCCAGCGGCTGCTCCAATTGCTGGGCGATCGCGACGGCGTGGTCGTAGCGGCGGCTGCCCGAGCGCTCGGCGATGCGGGCGCCGTCGACGCCGCGCCGCGCCTGCAGGCGCTCTTGACCGAGAAAGGCGAGGTCGCGGCGGCCGCCGCCGAAGCGCTCTTCGCGCTGGGTCCGAAGGCGATCGCTCCCGCCCGGCCGCAGCTGGAAAAACTGGCGGTGCTCGATTCCGACGAGGCGCTGCCCGCGGCGGCCGCGCTCGCATCGGTCGGTCAGTTCTGTGCGGACGCCCTCGCCGCGCAAAACGCGCAGGCGGCGGCATTCCTCGCCCAGGGTTGCCCCGCGGCGCCCTTTGCTCGCGAGCTCGCTCGACTGCCACGACCTGCTTTGTTCGAAGCGTTGTTGCGCACCGAAGGCGCTGCGCCCGGATTGGATGCCGCTCTTTCGAAACTGCTCGGCGCTTGGGACAGAGATCCGCGCATTCCGCGGATCGCCGAGCGATATCGTGTGGCAGGGCCCGCGCTGGTCGGTGCGCTGCGGCGCGAGCAGGCCGCGCGCGCCAAGGATTTGGAGAAGAAAAAAGGCGCCGACGACGAAGGGTCCGCGGCCGAGATCGCCAAAGCTCCGGCGGGCAACGCCTCCAACCGCGAGCGCTATGCGCGGCTGATGGCACGGTTGCAGGAACGGGCGGGAGCGGAATCGGCCAGGAGCTCCGCAGCCGTCCGGCTCGGCGCGCTGCTGCACGGCGATCCAGCCGCCGACAAGCGCGAGTTCATCGCCGGCGCGCTGCGTGCGGCGCTTGCCCTGAAGGCGCCCGGCGCGGAACCGATCGCGGCGAAATTCGTACAGGATCCGGACCCTTTGATCGCTTCGGCCGCCCGAGGCGAGCCCGAGCGGGCGCCGAAATCGGCCAGCGCGAAGCCACCCCCCGACCCGCACGTCGCGCTGTGGAGCGACGACGGCGCCGTCCGCGCCCGCGCCTGCTCGACCGCGGCACCCGACCTCGCCGCCGAACGCCGCCTGCTGGCCTCGGTCGATCCCGAGCGCCGCGTCCGCGAGGCCTGCGCCGCGACAAACGAGACAGCGCCCGGCAAGTAGCGATAGAAAGACACGGAATGGCCAAGAAGCCCTACGTCGACGTTCGCAAGCTCAAGGACGAAGTCACCGAATTTCTCAAGAAGGCGAAGTGGGAGAAGGCGGCCGACGTCCTCGAGCAGCTCGTCTCGGCCGAGCCGAAGGACATGTCGCACCGGCTCAAGCTGGGCGACACGTACCGGCGGATGGAGCAGATCCAGAAGTCGGTCGCCAATTACCAGCACGCGGCAAAGTTCTTCGGCGACGAGGGGCAGCTGATCAAGGCCATCGGGGCGGTCAAGATCATCCTCGAGATCGACCCCAGGAATCCGGACGCGCAGAAGCAGCTGCAGGACATGAACGAGCGGCGCTTCGGCAAGGTCACGCTGGAGGCCTCCGGTCTCAAGCCGAAGGCCGGCATCGGCGCGGGCGCGCGGGCGACCAGCGCCATCGAGCTGGCCGAGGCCGACCAGGCGGCGCAGAACGTCGGGAGCTCGATCCAGCCGCTCGAGATTTCGGCCGACGACGAGCCGCTCGAGCTGGACGACGGAAAGCCTTCGAAGCCGGCGCAGAAGTCCGGTCCGCCGCCGCGGGTGATCGCGACGCCGCCTCCGCCGCCCAAGCCGTCCTCGTACCAGCTCGGGCGTGGCGACGAGCTGGACCTCGATCTGGCCGCGCCGATTCCTGAGGAAATGCAGGTACCTGCGCCGAAGGCCAAGGCGAAGCGAGCCGCCGTCCCGCCGCCGCCGCCCAAAAAGCCGGTCGAGCGGGAACTGGAGCTCGATCTCGGCGAAACCGAGAAGCTGCCCGAAGAAGCCATCATCGAGCCGGAGCCGGAGGACCTCGCGGTCTCGCCCGACGAGGAAGAGATCACGCTCGACGACGAGATCAAGCCGGCCGCCGCCCCGCCGCCGTCGATCCCGCTGCCGAAGAAAAGAGTGATCGCTCCGCCGCCGCCGCCGTCCGACGCGATCAGCTTCGAGGACGTCAAGCCGGCAAAGAAGCCGCAGAAGCCGCCGCCGATGGGCCCCGGCGGTTCGATGCCCATCGCCGACCTGCTTTCCAGCGAGTCGGAAGAGGAGGTCGAGCTGCTCTCGATCACCTCCGACGAGGAGGCCGCCGGCGAGCGGCCGATGGCGAACCCGAAGCTCTCGCCCGACGAGGCCGACCTCGACGCGGCCTTCGGCAACATCTCTCTGCAGCCCGAAACGCAGAGGAAGCGCCCCGTCCCGGCCAAGAAAGTGCCGCTCTTCGACGACCTCTCGCAGGACGCTTTCGTCGAGCTTGTCAACAAGCTCGAATACCACCGCCACGTGCCCGGCCAGCTGATCATCCGCGAGGGCGATCCCGGCCGCAGCTTCTACGTCATCGTCGAGGGCAAAGTCCGCATCTACAAGGTCGGCCCCGACGAAAAGGAGATCACGCTCGCCCACCTCGGCGAGGGCGCCTTCTTCGGCGAGATGGCGCTGCTCTCCGGCGCGCCGCGCACCGCCAACGTGGTCGCCGAGGAGGACACCGAGATCCTCGAGGTCACCGACGTCGTCCTGCGCGACCTCGCCGGCAAGTACCCTCAGGTCATCAATTCGCTGAAGAACTTCTATCGGCAGCGGCTCTTGAACAACGTGATGGCGATCTCGCCGCTCTTCAAGGATTTCGATCCCGCCGAGCGCAAGTCGATCGTCGAGAAGTTCCGCATGAAGCAGGCCGCCCCCAACGAGGTCCTGATCACGGAAGGGAAGAACTCCGACGGCCTCTACGTGGTGCTGCACGGCTCGGTGCAAGTGGCCAAGCTGGACACGAAGCCGATCGAGCTGGCCAAGCTGAAGGAGGGCGACGTCTTCGGCGAGATGTCGCTGCTCACGCGCAAGCCGGCCACCGCGACGGTGACCTCGCAGGGCAATTCGATCCTGCTGCGGCTGCCGCGCGAGAACTTCCAGGAGCTGGTGCTGACGCACCCGCAGATCCTCGAGCTGGTGTCCGAGCTGACCGAGAAACGCAAGAGCGCGACCGAAGCCATCCTGCAGGGGCAGGGCGAAGGCCACGACGGAATGAGCTTCGTCTAGCCTGCCAGGATGTTGATGTCTTTCGGGTCGAGGATGGGCTTAGGGTAGCCGT
Source organism: Deltaproteobacteria bacterium (assembly GCA_005879095.1). GTDB lineage: Bacteria > Myxococcota > Myxococcia > Myxococcales > 40CM-4-68-19 > 40CM-4-68-19. The sequence goes on along the minus strand of VBLM01000057.1, from coordinate 2,345 downwards.
TCTTCGCCACGTTGATCATCGCGCGGCCGACTTTGGCGGTGTCGGTGACCGAGTCGGGCGCGAGCCGTTTGATCAGCGGGTAAAGCGGCGAAAACAGCGCGTACAGGATCCGGTACGCGGGCGTGCGCGACTTGATGCCCTGCAGCGGCTGGATGTAGCCGGGCCGGAACATGTACGCGGCCTTGAAACCCAGCGCGAGCAGATCGTCCTCGGTCCGTTTCTTGACCCGCGCCCACATGCTGGTGCCGCCCGTGCCGGCGCCGGTGACGTAGCAGAACGTCAGAGCCTTCGGCATCGCGCGCGCGGCGGCGAGCGTGAGGTCATGCGTAATCCGCGTGTAATCGGCCTCGCTCATGCCGGCGGAGGAAACGCCGAGGCAGAAGAAGCAGGCGTCATAGCCGGCGAAATCGGCCGGCGAGTAGTCAAAAAGGTCTTTCAAAACGAGATCTTTCGCCTTCGGATGGCTGACGCCGCTGGGCCTGCGGCCGACCAGCAGGATCGCCTCCACGCCGGGGTCGGCGAGCGCCTCGTGGACCACGCCCTGGCCGAGCATTCCGGTCGCGCCGAAGACGATCGCTTTCATTGCTTGGTCGGCGTCGTCTTCGACGTCCGCTGGCCGAGCTCGCCGCGGCTGCGCGTTGACCGTCTTCTCCAGCCGGATGATCAGCGTCTTCAGCTCCTGCACCGCGTCCTGCGCGACCACGCCGGGCGCGATCGAGCCGATGATGTGCTCGGGCTCGACCTGCGCTTCCGGCATTTCGTCCTCCGCCGAGCGATCCGGCACCGACCGCGGCCGCGGCGCCGCCAGCGGCATGTCGCTGGGGATGGCCTGGAGCGGCTCGCCCAGCCGGTGCTTGGGCCCCGTCCGCTCGCCGAAGTAGTAGTGGCGCACCGCGCGGTCGATGGCGCTCATCGACGAGAGCACCGGCTCCAGCGTGTACTGCGCGATGCCGGCCACCCCGGTCAGCGTCTGCCGGTCCGGCTCGGCGGTGGCCACCCAGAGGACCTTCTGCTTCTTGTCGACCCGGACGGGAAAGACGCCGTACCGCTCGCAGGCGTCGACCGGCAGGCAGGAGAGCGCGTCGTCGCTGACCTCGATGCTGTCCAGCTCCACCGTGTCCAGCCCCAGCTGCTCGGAAAGCGCGCGCATCAGCTGGTCTTCGCTCACGTACCCGAGGTCCACCAGCGTACGGCCGAGCTTGCCGCCGAAGGCGCGCTGGTCGCTGAGCGCGGCGATCAGCTTTTCCTCGTCGATCACCCCCTGCGCGATGAGGATGTCGCCCAGCTTTCCGCTCATTGCTGAATCCTCTCCCACGAGGCGCGCTTGCCGCGCACGATCAAGAGCGCCGCCTGTCCCGCCACGGTGCTGCCGTCGGCCAGCGGCCAGGGCGTATGGTCCGCGGCGCCAGGGTTCAGGTAGAGCTTGTCCGATTCCGCATCCTGCCGTACTGGCTGACCTTTTACGTCGACCGCACGGCCGCCCGATTCCCACACCTGGCCGAAGATGCCGAACGGCGCTTTTTTCAGCAGAGCGACGAGCCGCGGATCGCCCAGGTTCTGCCCCTCGCTGACGTCGAGCGATTTGGCGTCCTGCCCGCGCGCCGGCACCGCCGAGACCAACACTGTTGGCGCCGTCTGGAAGTGTTCGAGCGCGGTGGCCAGCGCGTCGATGTCCTTGCCCACGTAGATGCAGGCGCCGTCGGAGTGCAGTTGCCGCCGCTCGAAGGCGCCGGGCAGCCCGAACAGCGCCGCGTCGCCGAGGTCGACGATGCGGGTGTGCGACAGGTCGAGAATCCGCGCACCCTTCTTGCGCAGCTCGGCCTCGGCAGCGTCGAGCTCCGAGCGGACCTCGCGGTTCCCGGCGACGGCGATCACCGGCAGGCCGCTCTCGGTGAGCGCGCCGAGCAGCGTCTCCTGCTCGTCGGCGTTGTCGCCGAGATCGCCGTCGGCGACGAGCACTTCCGCGCCCCGCCGCTTCAGCTCGGCGACGAGCTTCTTGATGTACGCGACGTTGTCCTCGTCGGCGTCCTTGAGGCCGCCCAGCACGCCGATGCGCACCTCGCCCTTCTTCTCGCGGATTTTCTCGCGCGATCCCGGCGCGTCGAGCGGCGCCGTACAGGCCGCGTCGCTGCGCAGCGGCGTGGCCTGCGGCGTCGGGGTCAAAGGAGCCGGAACGGGGGCGGGCGGCGGCACGGCCTTCTCGCGACAGCCGGTCAGCGCGAGTGCAGCCGCAGCGGAAATGGCGGAATGACGCCCCATCCCCGCCACTCTACGTGCCTTTCCAGGCCCGCTCCACAAAAGGACATTCTTCAAGCGCACCGCGGAGGCGCGGAGGACGCGGAGGT
>VBLM01000430.1 GCA_005879095.1 Deltaproteobacteria bacterium | reverse complement strand
GGCGGCAGGAACTGCTTCACCTTGGCCTGGTCGGGGACCTTGACGATGCCCTGGGAATGGGTGAGGAACGCGCCGTCGCAGCTGATCGCGCAGGGCAAGAAGACGCGGCGATCCTCGGCGACGCGATAGGCGATCAGCGCCGTGTCGAGCGCCTCCTGGGCGGTGTCGACCCAGACCAGTTGCCAGCCGAGGTCGCGCACCGCGAGCGCGTCGTTGTGCTCGACGCCAAAGGCGCCGGGGTCGTCGAGCGCGCGGTTGCCGACCATCGCCACCATCGGAATGCGCAGCGCCGGCGTCACCGTCAGCGCTTCCATCGCGTACATCCAGCCCACGCCGGACGATCCGGTGAAGACGCGCGCCCCGCAGGCGCAGGCGTGCTTGACCACCTCGAACTGCGAGTGCTCGCCCTCGGCGACGATGTACTCGCAGTCCATCTCGCCGTTCGCCACCAGCTTGGCGACGTACTGCATCACCGTGTCGTACGGCCGGATCGGATACGCGGTGATCACGTCGACGTCGGCCAATTGGCAGGCGATGGCGATCGCTTCGCTGCCGGTGATGAGCGAGGTTTTTTCCGCCGTAGGCGCGTGCGCAACCGGAGTCGAGATTGCCTCAGCCATTGGTGACCTCCTGCTTGATCTGCTCTTCGTACTGCCCGCGGTAGCGGAAGCCGTGCGATCGCTCGGGCCGGTTCTCGATGGCCGTGAGCAGCCAGCTCTTGTAGGCCGGCGCGTCCTTGCGGAACGCTTCCCACTGGCTGGCGTTGTCGGTGAAGGCGGTCTCGTTCACCATCGTGACGCACTTCTCGACCGGGCAGATGGCCTCGCAGACGCCGCAGCCGCAGCAGGCGGCCATGTTCGCGTCGTAGAGGCCGTCCGGCGTGACGTCGAAGACCGAGTCGGGGCAGGCGATCCAGCAGAGCGTGCACTTGATGCACTTCTCGAAATCGACCACCGGCCGCATGGTGCGCGTCAGGTACTTCTTGAACGTCGCGTTGCGCGCCGGCTGGAAGCCGCCGGTGGCGCCGTTGGTCTCGTCGGTCATCTGGTGGCCGTGCGCGATGGCGGGGATGGCGATGCCCTCGCGCATCTCGGTCCACTTCGGCATCTCGAAGCTGTACGGGACTTCGGCGTTGCCCTGGCCGGGCGCGACGGTGATGGTGGTGGTGCGATCGAACGATTTTTGCGCCGAGACGGCCAGCAAGTCGCCGGTCTTCTTGTTCTCCGCGCGCAGCGTCTCCTGCAGCGAGCCGATGCTGAACAACTCGGGCAGCACGCGAGCCACCGCGCCGAGCACGCGCGCGTCGGTGTGGTCGTCCTTGTAGACCCAGAGGCCGGAGAAGCTGGCCGCGCCCTTGACGATGGCGAGCCTGTACGGCGTCTCCTTGCGGTGCGACATCGCGATCAGCCGCTCGGGAGTTTCCAGCGAGCTGACGATCAGCGTGCCGCCCGGCTTGAGCAGCCGGTTGATCGGCTGCAGCCCGTACCAGGCCCAGGATTCGACGCCCTTGCAGAGCGTATCGTCGACGCAGATGGTGACGTCGACCTCCTTCGGCTCGTATTTCGCCATCCCTTCTTCGAGCGTCAGCTCGTCGTCGGCGACGATGGCGAATCCCTTGGCGGGAATGCCGTTGCGCTCGGGGCTGTCGCCGTAGCGGCCAAAAGAAATGCCGTGCTTGCCCTCGCGATGGGCGGCCAGCACGATGGCGCGGGTGATGTTCTTGGCGAGCGTCTTCTGGAAGATTCCTCGGTAGACGACCTCGACTGCGTAAAGACGTGCCATCATTAGCCTCCTCTACAGCTGGCGCATGACGATCGCTTCCACCTCGTGCAAGTGCTTGCGGACCGCCCCTTCCGCTCCGGCGCCGTCACGCCGCCGGATGGCGCGCAGGATGCGGAGATGGCCCGCGTACGATTTTTCCAGGCGTCCGGGCGTCTGCAGCGACCGCGCCCGGCTCTCGCGCAGCAGGTCCATCAGCACGTCCATCACCCGCAGGATCACGCTGTTGCGCGCGGCGTGCATCAGCGCGGCGTGGAACTCGGAGTCCTCTTCGATGGTGGGCTCGCCGCGGCGGATCTTGTCGCGCTGGCGTTTGAGGATCTCTTCCATGCGGGCGATCTCGTCGCGGGTCGCGTTCTTGGCTGCGCGCGCGGCCAGCCCCGGCTCGATCATCCGGCGCACCTCGAGCAGCTCGGCCACCATCTCGCGCTTGCGCATCAGCGCGCTGGCGAGCGGGACCACCAGCGCGTCGGTGTCGAGATCGAGGATCACCGTGCCCGCGCCGTGGCGGGACTGGACCACTCCCATCACCTCCAGCGTGCGGATGGCGTCGCGCAGCGAGCTGCGGCCGACGCCGAACTGCGCCGCCAGCTCGCGCTCGGGCGGCAGATGGTCGCCGGGCTTGAGGACGCCGTCCGCCACCAGCCGCTGGATCTGCTCGGCAACCTGCTCGTAACGCCGGCCCTTGCGCACCGCCTGGAAGAGGCGTGACTCACGGCGCGTCGTCCTGCGGGCCGGACTGTTCACTGGTCGACTCTCCCGATGATCAGGTCATCAGACCACTTTCGAGCGGAGGCGGAGGATCGCGCTTCGCCGCCCGCGTGTCAAATCCAATCGAATCCACACTCGGGCTGCCGGCCGGCGAGGCGAACCTCGATCGAGCGCGCTTGCGCTCGTTCGTCCACCTG
>VBLM01000429.1 GCA_005879095.1 Deltaproteobacteria bacterium | reverse complement strand
CCCTTGAAGAGCTCCGTGTTCGGCGTGTGGCCGATGGCGATGAAGAGGCCGCCGATCGGCAGCTGGCGGGTCTCGCCGCTGACGGTGTCGCGGGTGCGGACGCCGCAGACGCCGGCGGTCTTGTCGCCCAGCACCTCGATCACTTCCTGGTTCAGCGCCCAGCCGATCTTCGGGTTCGCCCGCGCGCGCTGCAGCATCACTTTCGAGGCGCGGAACTCCTCGCGGCGGTGGATGATGGTGACTTTCGACGCCATCTTGGTGAGGAAGATGGCCTCTTCCATCGCGGTGTCGCCGCCGCCGACCACGCCGACTTCCTTGTTGCGGAAGAAGAACCCGTCGCAGGTGGCGCAGGCCGAAACGCCGCGGCCGGAGAGCAGCTTTTCGGAAGGCAGCTCGAGCCACTTGGCCGAGGCGCCGGTGGCGATGATCACCGTTTCCGCCAGATCCGAACCGCTCCGACTGCGCGCGGAAGAGCTCCATCATCTCCGGTCCGAGGACGCCTTTGGGAAAGCCGGGATAGTTCTCCACGTCGGTGGTGATGGTCAGCTGCCCGCCCGGCTGCAGGCCGGTAAAGAGGAGCGGCTTCAGATTCGCGCGGGCGGCGTAGATGGCGGCGGTGTAGCCGGCCGGCCCGGATCCGATGATGACGACCTGGTGGTGCTCCACGGTGACGACCTCCCGAAGGCGGCGGAGTTTAACCCGAAAAAAGGCGCGCGCCCGGCGCTTCTGCTACAGTCGGAGTGTGGATCCGTCACAGCTCAAAAAGATTCCGCTCTTCGCGAATCTGACCACCGACCATCTGCAGAAGGTGGCCGCCATCGCCACGCAGAAACAGGTGCGCGCCAACGAGCGGATCTTTCAGGAGGGCGAGGTCGGGACGGAGATGTACCTGATCGCCGGCGGGAAAGTGCGGATCTCGAAGATGGTGCCGGGCGTGGGCGAGGAGGCGCTGGCCATCCTCGAGCCGGGGAGCTACTTCGGCGAGATGGCTCTGATCGACGACACGCCGCGCTCTGCCGACGCCACCGCGCACATGCCGGCGACGCTGTACGTGATCCAGAAGGCCGACCTCGAAGAGCTCATGTTCCTGCACAAGGATCTGGCCTACGAGCTGCTTTGGACGTTCGTGCGCACGCTCTCGGCCCGGCTGCGCGAGACCAACGACAAGATCAAGGCGTTCTTCGCTCTCTCGGCGCGGTTCTAGAGAGAAGCGAGAACCGTCACCATCACGTGCGGCGGGCCGATCACCTGCCCACTGACGCGGTCTGCGTCCCGCGGGGTCGATTCCAGCGGAATGACGCCGGTCGCGCCGACCAGGATCGGCGAGATTCGGATGCCGAGCTGCGCGGAGGCGCCGAAGCCGGAGTCGGAGAGGGAGGTGCCGACGCCGACGAGCTGTCGCACGACGATGCCGTCTTCACTCCCTTTCGCGGCGCCCGCGACGACGAGCGCCGTAAGCAACCACTTCGAGGCCGGCCGTCTCATTTTCGGGCTCCCGTTCCGAGACGCTCTCCTCTAGCACGAGCTGGCACGCGCGCTGCATCCGCGCTGCGGCATGGCTCGCATCCTGAGCGAAGGACCGTCCGCGCTGTGCGACACCGAGCTCCTCTCGGTGCTTCTCGGCGCGCATGACGATCTGCTCGCAGCCCGTCTGCTGCTGCGCGGGCTGCCGTCGCTCTCGCGGGCCACGCCGGGCGAGCTGCTCTTCACCCGCGGTGTCTCGCGAAGACACGCCGAGCGCGTGCTGGCAGCCCTCGAGCTGGGCAGGCGGGTGGTGCTCGCGCCCTCGCCAGATCGGCCGCGCCTCGTCCACGCCGCGGATCTGGCTGGCGTCCTGTGGGGCCGGCTGTTCGCCCTCCGGCACGAGGAGTTCTGGGTCATCCTGCTCAACGCGCGGCTGCAGGAGATCGAGAGCATCCGCGTGGCTGCCGGCGGCATCACGCAATGCTCGGTTTCGCCGCGCGAGGCCTTCGCTCCGGCGCTGATCCACCAGGCGCCGGCGGTCGCGTTCGTGCACAAACATCCGTCGGGCGATCCGGCGCCTTCGGGCGAGGACCAGCGCATGCAGATGCTGCTCGAGGAAGCCGCGCACACGCTCGGCGTCCGCGTGATCGACCACCTGGTCATCGCCGAAACGGGATTCCACAGCGCCCTCCAGGGCCGCTGTCCACCGGTTTCACTCGTTCCGCGCGAGGGCGTGGGGTAAAGGAGAAGGTCGATGGAGCTGGCGCAGGCGCTGCAGCAACACTTCGGGTACGACGCATTTCGCAAGGGGCAGGAGGAGGTGGTGCGCTCGGTGCTCTCGGGCCGGCCCACCATCGCCATCCTGCCGACCGGCGGCGGCAAATCGCTCTGCTACCAGCTGCCGGCCCTGCTCCTGGAAGGGACCACCATCGTGGTCTCGCCGCTTTTGGCACTGATGAAGGACCAGGTCGACGCGCTGCGGGCGCGCGGCATCGCGGCCACCTTCGTCAACAGCTCGTTGAGCGACGGCGAGCGGCAGGAGCGGCAGGCGGCGCTGCGCCGCGGCGAGTACCGGCTGGTGTACGTCGCGCCCGAGCGGTTCAGGTCGCCGTCGTTCCTGAGCGCGATGACCGGCATCAAGGTGCCGCTGCTGGCGGTCGACGAGGCCCACTGCATCTCTGCGTGGGGCCACGATTTCCGTCCTGAATACCAGAAGATAGCGCAGGCGCGCGCGGCCCTGGGCGCGGAGCGGGTGCTGGCGTTGACGGCCACCGCCACGCCCGAAGTGCGCCGCGACATCGCCGAGGCGCTCGATCTGCGCGAGCCCAACGTGTTCGTCGCCGGGTTCGATCGGCCGAATCTCTTCATCGAGGTGCTGCGCGTCGGGGGCGATAAGGACAAGCTCGGGCGGCTGCTCGCCCTGGCTCGCTCCGGTGGACCGGGCATCATCTACGCGGCCACCCGCAAGAACGTCGAGAAGGTCGTGGCGGCGCTGCGCGCGTCCGGAATCGACGCGGTCGGCTACCACGCCGGCATGGGCGACGAGGAGCGGATCTCGGTGCAGGACCGCTTCGTCCGCGGCGAAGCCCGGATCATCGTCGCCACCAACGCCTTCGGCATGGGCGTGGACAAGGCGGACATCCGTTTCGTCGCGCACTTCGACGTGCCCCGATCCCTCGAGGCGTATTACCAGGAGATCGGGCGCGCCGGCCGCGACGGCAGCGAGAGCTACGCGCTTCTCCTCTTCAACTTCGCCGACGTCATGATGCAGCGGCGGATGATCGAGGCCGGCCGGCCGTCGCGCGAGCTGGTCGAGAGGGCCTGGGAAGCGGCCCGCAAGCTCGAGCACGGTTCGCTCGCGGAGCTGGCGCGCGCCTGTGGCGTCGCGGTCTCCGAGCTGGGCGGGGCGGTTCGAC
>VBLM01000428.1 GCA_005879095.1 Deltaproteobacteria bacterium | reverse complement strand
CGTACGAAGTCCTCAAGCTCGCCGATCTGGGCGACATCGCCTTTGCCCGCGGCAGCGCGATGCGCACCCGGACCGGCGAGCTGTCGATCGAAGCGGCAGAGTTCCGGCTGCTGACGAAAGCGCTGCGGCCGCTGCCGGAGAAATGGCATGGCCTCACCGATTACGAGACGCGCTACCGGCAGCGCTACGTCGACCTTTCCGCGAGCCTCGAGGTGCGCGAGATTTTCAAACGGCGCTCGAAGCTCATCGCCGGCATCCGCCGCTTCCTCGACGAGCGCGATTACATCGAGGTCGAGACGCCCGTCCTGCACAAGCCGGAGGAAGCGGGCGGAGCGGCGGCGCGGCCGTTCGCGACGCACCACAACGCGCTCGATCTCGATCTGAAACTGCGAATCGCTTTGGAACTGCATCTTAAGCGGTTGATCGTCGGCGGCCTCGAGCGCGTCTACGAGATCGGGCGCATCTTCCGCAACGAGGGCATCGACCGCCGGCACAATCCCGAATTCACGATGATCGAGTTCTACCAGGCGTACGCGACGTACGAAGATCTGATGGCGCTCACCGAGACGCTGGTCGAGCGGCTCGCGGTGGAGGTCACCGGCGCCAACATCGCCCCCTTCCAGGGCGCGCAGATCGATTACAGCGCACCGTGGCCGCGCCTCTCGATGGTCGGCGAAGTGTTGAAGACCTACGGGGCGGCCGATCTCGACGCGCTCGACAAGCTGAGCGACGAGCAGTGGCTGTCCAAGGTGACCGACAAGGAGCTGCGCCACAAGTTCGAGAAAGCGCACGCGACCGGGGACAAGATCGCCTGGGCGTTCGAAGCGTTGGTAGAGCCGATGCTGCCGCGCGAGAGGCCCTGTTTCGTAGTCGACTTTCCGCTGGAGGTGTCTCCGCTCGCCCGCCGCCGCGACAGCGAGCCGCGGCTGGTCGACCGGTTCGAGGCCTACGCGGGTGGAATGGAGATCGCGAACGCTTTTTCCGAGTTGAACGATCCGCGCGATCAGGAGGCCCGTTTTCGCGCGCAGGTCGAGGCCGCCAAGCGCGGCGATCTGGAAGCGATGCCATACGACCGCGACTACATCCGCGCCCTCGAGCACGGGATGCCGCCGGCGGCGGGAGAGGGCATCGGCGTCGACCGGCTGGCGATGATCTTCACCGATTCAGCGAGCATCCGCGACGTCGTTCTCTTCCCGCTGCTCAAACCGGAAGAGGACCTGAAGTGAAGTTCCGCTGGCGAGTCACCGCTGCCGCGTTCATCCTCTTTCTCATCGCGTCCGCGATGCAGTACGGGCTCGCCACCTGGCTCGGCTCGGCGACGGTCTTCTCGCGCGACACCGACACGTTGATCTCGTTCGGATTGGAAGCGGTCGGATTTCTCGTCGCCGGATTCGCCCTCAGTTTCGTCGGCCGCGGTTACCGGCCGCTGGAGAACGCGCTCGCCTCAGCGCTCTTCGGCGTCCTCACCTTCTTCGCCTTGCGCCAGTTGAAGCCGCCGTCGTTTTCGTACGATCGCTTTTTTGCTTCGACCGGCGAGCTGGTGATCTGGGCGCTCTCGGCGGCGGTCGGCTCGTGGCTGCTGGCGATGTGGGGCGCGTCGGTCGGAATGCTGATCGGCGCCGGCGGCAACCTCGACCTGCGCTTCCGCTACGAATGGGGAATCGCGCGCACCCATTTGAGGTTGAACCGAAGGACGATCCTGCTCCTGATCGCCGTCGGACTGATCGTCCCGGGAATTCAATTCGCGGCCGGCTTCGGCGCCGAGGCCTACGACCAGTCGCTGCGGCGCGGAATGGGCTTTCGCGCTTTCACCATGGCCCCCGGCGCGTCGCTGATCTCGGTGGCCGCGATCGTCGGCGCTTTGTTCGGCATCGCGCGCTGGATCGAGTATCGCTCGCGTCTCTCGAAGCTGCAGCCCGGGCAGCGGCGCAAGCGGCCGGCGACGGTGGTGATGACGGCTCAAGCACAAGATCCTCGGCACCAACTCGCACGCTCTCTTGTTGAAATACTCGAACGATTTTTCCGAATGGCGCGAGGTGATGCCGAAGGTTGCCGCGGTTCCGGGCGTCGCCGGCGTCTCGCCGTTCATACTCAACGAAGTGATCCTCTCGCACGGCCAGACCGTCACCGGCGCGGAATTGAAAGGAATCGATCCCGCGACCGCCGGCGGCGTGAGCGAGCTGCCCAAACAGGTGATCGCCGGCGAGCTCGGCTGGATCACCTCGCCGCAGAAGATCCCCGGCACGGTGGTCGAGCCGCGCGGCGACGCCTCGAAGCAGCTCGAAGGACCCGAGTACCAGCAGTACCTCGAAGACACGCTGAAGCGCCGCCAGGAACATCCCGAGGACAGCAAGCTCGATCCGGAGGCTCTGAAGAACCTGCCCGGCATCTGCATCGGCAAGGAAATGTCGCACCAGCTGCGCGCCTGGGTGGGCGATCTGATCAACGTGCTCACGCCGCTCGGGGAGATGACGCCGACCGGGCCGGTGCCGCGCAGCCGGCCGTTCCGCGTCGCCTGCATCCTCTATTCGGGGATGTACGAGTACGACTCGAAGTTCGTCTACATCGGCATCCCCGAGGCGCAGAAGTTCTTCAAGATGGGCGAGAGCATCGTCGGGCTGGAGCTGAAGTTCACCGACGTCGACGCGGCGCGCGCGCTCGGCCGGCGCGTGGTGGCCGCGCTGGGCGGATTTCCCTATCGCACCAAGGACTGGGCCGAGCTGAACCGGAACCTCTTCTCCGCGCTCAAGCTGGAAAAGCTGGCGATGGCGATCATCCTCACTTGCATCGTCCTCGTCGCGTGCTTTAATATACTTAGTACATTGATCATGCTGGTGCTGGAGAAGACGAAAGAGATCTCGATCCTCAAGAGCATGGGCGCGCGCGACGCGAGCGTGATGAAGATCTTCGTCGTCGAGGGCCTGACCATCGGCGCGATCGGCACCGCGATGGGCCTCCTGCTCGGTCTGGCCTCGTGCAGCTTCATCGAGAAGTACGGGCTGCAGCTTGACCCGGATGTATACTACATATCAAATCTGCCGGTGAACGTCGACGGCGCGCAGTTCGTCATGGTCGCCGCCATCTCCTTGTGCCTGAGTTATCTCGCCACCTTGTATCCGGCGACGAAAGCGAGCCGTCTTTCCCCGGTCGACGGACTTCGAGAGGAATGACCCCGATGGCTCCTCTCGTCGAAGCGCGCGGCGTGCACAAGTCCTACTGGCTGGGCGAGAAGGAGATCCACGTCCTGCGCGGCGCCAGCTTCAGCCTCGAGCCCGGCGAGATGGCCTCGCTCGTCGGCCCGAGCGGCGTGGGCAAGAGCACGTTCCTGCACGTGATCGGCACGCTCGATCCGCCGACCGCCGGGACGGTGTTGTTCGAGGGACAGGACGCCTTCTCGATGAGCGAGGAGCACCTGGCCGGCTTCCGCAACAACAGCATCGGCTTCGTCTTCCAGTTCCATTACCTCCTGCCCGAATTCACTGCGCTGCAGAACGCGGCGATGCCGGGCCTGATCCATCGTCAGCCGCGCGAGAAGGCCGAGGCCCAGGCGCGCGAGATGCTGGAGATCGTCGGGCTCGGCGACCGCCTCGATCACCGCGCCTGCTGCTCGCCGACGAGCCGACCGGCAACCTCGACGAGGCTACCGGCGAAGGGATTCACTCGCTTCTCAGCGAGCTGAATCAGCGCCTCGGAATCGCCGCGATCGTCGTCACGCATAACCCGCGTCTCGCCGAGCGCATGCCGCGGCGTCTTCGGTTGCACGAAGGTCTGGTGGTCGAAGCTTAAGCGCATACGCATCTTCTTCGCGGCCAAACAAAGGAGCGAAGGATGCGAAAGATCATCATAGGGGCGATCGCGCTGGCGCTCGGCTGCGCGACCACGGGGCAGCAGGAGCAGAAGTCGCAGGCTTTGAGCGCGCAAGACCAGGCTCACCAGTCGCTCCAGGCGGCGGCCGACGCGCAAAAGCGCGCCGTAGACGAGCAGAAGAAGGCTGAGGCGGCACAGAAGGACGTCGAGGACGCGCAGCGGGCGCTCGCCGATGCGCAGGCGAAGTTGCGCGGCCAGCGGGTGAAGGCGCAGCAGGCGCAGGCGGACGCCCGGCGGTTGTCCGAAGAAGCGCACCAGGACGCGACCGACCAGCAGCAGCAGGCGCTCCAGCTGCAGCAGCAGGATGCGCAGCAGAAGCAGGCGCTCAACCAGGACCGCACGCAGTCGTGGACGCAGGAGCAGACGCTCTCCGGACGCGTGGTGCGGAGGAGCGGCGATCAGCTCCGCGTGCGCACCGACGATCAGGGGCTGATGAACCTCGATGTGACCGATGCGACGGCGGTGAGCCTCGACGGGCGCAGCGGCAGTCTCGATCAGATTCAGCCCGGCAGCGACGTGCGCGCCTCGTACCAGATGATCGACGGCAAGGCGAAGGCGCTGAAGATCGACGTGACGTCGAATTCCCCCCAGCAAGAACAGAACACGCCGCCGCCCAAGGACTAAGCGTTGAAGACGAGCAGCTCGTCGACGCGGCCGCGCCCCTCGGCCTTGGAATTGATGAAGCGGGGGGCGCGGACGATGCGCTGCTCGAAGCCGGCGTAGAGCTCGCGCACGCGCATCGTCGCGGAGTTCGAGAGCAGGAAGCGCACGCCGCGGCGGTTCAACACGATGCAGGCGTGCGCGAGCCGGCGCTGATCTTCCCAGGTGAACCCGCCCGCGGTGTACGACGCGAAGCGCGCGGTCGGCGAGACGGGATCGTACGGTGGATCGAGATAGACGAAATCGCCGGGCGCCGCTTTCGCCAGCGACGCCTCGAAGGGCGCGCAGAGCAATTCGACGCCGCGCAGCGCGTGGCTGGCGGTGATCAGCGACGACGGATCGGCGAAGCGCGGATTCTTGTACCGCCCGAACGGGACGTTGAAACGGCCGGAGCGGTTCACCCGCCACAGACCGTTGAAGCAGGTCTTGTTCAGGTAGATGAACCGCGCCGCGCGCTCGGCGGACATGAGATGCAGCGGCTCCAGCGCGCGCACCGCCTCGAAGTGCGCGCGTTCGTAGACGTGCCGCGCGAGGGCGTCGAGGACCGAGTAGACGTCGTCGCGCACCTGCCGGTAGCAGTGCACCAGCTCGACGTTCGAATCGCTGAGAAACGCCCGCCGCGGCCGGACCGCGAAGAAGAGCGCGCCGCCGCCGACGAACGGCTCGTGGTACCTCCGCAGCCGCGCCGGCACGTGTTTCATCAGCTCCGGCAGGAGCGAAGTCTTGCCGCCCACCCACTTGAGGAACGGCGTCGCGGGTGCGCGCTCCTCGGGGACGGAGGTGCGCAGGGGGCTCTCGGCGCGGCGGAGCTGCAGGACGGGCATGTGATTTCGGTAGCACGCGGAAAGTGAGGCATGAATTTTTCTGCCGCAGGGTCAGCAAACTTGACAGAGGAAAACTTGCGCAGCGCACCGCGCGACGATGACCCTCACGAAGTCCGACACAGTTTTACCCCGTGTTCGCGAGCTGCATTCATGAACGCGCGGCCATAGAGCGCGTCCGCGGCGTACTGGTTGTGAGCGCGGCAGAGAAGACGAATGGCATTGACGTCGTGCGAAAGACTGTCGCGATATCGCCGTCCGGGATCCGATGACGGAGCAGATCCTGCGCCTCGCAAATCTCGTCGCGAAACTCGCGTGAGATGGCGAACTGCAGCTTGAAAGTGTCCTCCGCGACCGGCACGACGGCGCGAGCGGGAGGCGGCGGCCGCGGAGCGAGCGCGGCGACGACCTCATGCGAACCGCAGCATCCCGATTTTCGACGGCCGCAGCCGCGCGCTGACGCTCTTCTGCGAGCATCGTCGCCTCGTGCACGTCCCGACACGGCGTCGCCCTGTGCGGTCGTGCATGCGCGAATACGGCCGCCCCTCGGAGAGAGTCGCGAGCGGCTAGATCGATCGGCCGCGCAAGCTGTCAAGCAAAACGAACTTGTCCCAGGACGAGTTCGCGGGAACAACCTCTTCAGCGTCGCAGCTAGCGCCGCTGAGCAGTGAAAGAGAACTGCGCCAAGGCGCCTGCGTCTCAGGCCGACGGGGAATTTATTGCTTCAGAAGTTGCCCGGAACGCTTCCGGGCAACGCGCTCGACCTGTTCCTGAGGTGACCTTTCCCGTTGTCCCTCCGAGGGAATTCGGTTAGGGTCCGCGCCCTCGCACCATGCGGACGGCACTCCTTTTCGCGACCCTGGGCCTCCTTGCAGCGGCCGCGCGCGCGCAGCCGCAGCCGGCAACGCCGCCTGCCGCGCCTGCCGCGCCTGCAGCGGCCTCGGCCAAGCCCGCGGAAGCACCGAGCGTCCCGACCGGAGAGACGCCCGAGGAGGCCGCCGCGCCCGCGCCGGAATCGGGTACCATCTCGAAAGTCAACGTGCAGGGCAACCGCCGCGTCGAGGCCGACGCCATCCGCGCCCAGATCCCGATCAAGGCCGGCGACCGGTACGACAAGGAAAAGATCAAGGCGACCCTGCTCGCCGTCTGGCGGATGGGCTACTTCAGCGACGTCAAGCTCGACGTCTCGGCCGGCCAGCCGCCGATCAGCGACTACGTCCTGACCGTGCTGGTGGCCGAAAAGCCCGCGGTCCACGAGATCAAGCTGGAGGGCAACGACGAGCTCTCCAAGGACGATCTCAAGGACACCATCGAGGTCAAGCAGTTCCAGATCCTCGACCAGGAAGCGGTGCGCAAGTCGGCCAGGAAGATGCAGGAGAAGTACGTCGAGAAGGGTTTCTTCCTCGCCGAGGTGAGCCCGAAGATCGACCCGCTGCCCAACAACGAGGTCGCGGTCGTCTTCCAGATCAACGAGCACGCCAAGGTCACGGTCAAGGAGGTCCGCTTCATCGGCAACAAGGCCATCCCCGCCGACGACCTCAAGGCCGCGATGCTGACCCAGGAGGGCTCGCCATTTTCCATCTTCTCCAGCGCCGGCACCTACCGCGAGGAGGCCTTCCAGCGCGACGAGATCGTGCTGCAGGGGCTCTATTTTGATATCGGGTATATTTATGTGAAGTTCGGCAAGCCGGCCATCGAGCTCTCGCCCGACAAACGGTTCATCTACATCACCATGTCGATCGACGAGGGCGAGCCGTACGACGTCGGCAAGATCGACGTCAGCGGAGATCTATTGGTGCCGCGCGAGCGGCTGCTGGCGCTGGTGACGACGAGGAGCGGGGAGCGCTTCTCCAAGTCGCGCCTGCAGACCGACATGAACCGGCTGCTCGACGTCTACAAGGACCGCGGCTACGCCTACGCCAACGTCACGCCCGATACCGCCGTCGACGCCGAGAAGAAGACCGTCGACCTGACCTACAACTTCCAGAAGGGCAACCTGGTCACCATCGAGCGCATCGAGCTGGTCGGAAACTCGAAGACGCGCGACAAGGTCATCCGCCGCGAGATGCGCGTCAGCGAGGGCGACCTCTACAGCGGCACCGGGATGCGGCTCTCCAAGGCGCGCGTCACCGCGCTCGGCTTCTTCGACAGCGTCGAGATCAACCAGAAGCGCGGCTCGACCGACGACAAGATGGTCCTCGAGGTTTCGGTCAAGGAGAAGCTGACCGGAACGTTCCAGGTCGGCTTCGGCTTCACCGGTGGTGAGGCCTTCTTCGGCCAGGCGCAGCTGGCGCAGAACAACCTCTTCGGCTACGGCCACACCGCCTCGCTGTCCTTGCAGATCTCCAGCATCCGGCAGCTGTTCCAGCTCAGCTACCTCGACCCGTACGTCTGGGACACGCCGTGGACCGGGTCGATCGATCTCTACCGCAGCGAGCTGGTCTTCAACGGCTTCGACCGGGGCGCCAACGGCGGCGCCGCCACCGCCGGCTACGAGTTGTACGAGGACTTCCGCACCTTCATCACCTGGACGCTGGAGCAGGTGACGGTGATCGCCGCCACCGGCTCGCAGGACGTGCTGGCCAACCAGTTCTCCTCGGGCCGCACCTCGAGCGTGCGCTTCTCGTTCAACAACGACAAGCGCGACAACCGCCTGTTCCCGACCAACGGGCACCTCGAGTCGGCCTCGGCGGAGTTCGCCGCGTCGATCTTCGGCAGCGAGAACCTCTTTCAGCGCTACCGCCTGATCGAGCGGTATTATCATCCGCTCATCTTCGGCCTCGTCTTCAAGGTCAACCTCTCGGTCGGGTACATCCGCTCGACCGACTCGGTGAACCGCCCGGTGGCCATCAGCGAGAAGTTCTTCGAAGGCGGCATCAACTCCATCCGCGGCTACGTGCTGCGCAGCATCTCCCCGACCAAGCGCATCGCCACCAGCCTCGAGCCGAACGCGCCGCTGATCGACTTCCCCGTCGGTGGCAACAAGGAGTTGATCAGCAACTGGGAGATCGAGTTCCCGGTCATCGAATCGGCCGGCCTGCGCGGCGTCGTCTTCTACGACGCGGGCAACGTCTATTCCGAGAAAGAGGATTGGTTCAAGAGCTCCCAGCGCGACGGCAACCTCCCGCTCGGTCTCTTCCACAGCGTCGGCCTCGGGATCCGCTGGTTCTCCCCGCTCGGCCCGCTCCGCTTCGAAACCGGCTTCCCGCTCACACGGCGTCCGATCGACGACCCGTATCTCTTCGAATTCACCATCGGAAACTTCTTCTAGGGTATTGTTCGCAACTTCCGTTCTGGAGAACAACAGATGCGCCGTCTCTTGCTGGTTTTGTCCTTGTTGCTCGCGACTCGTGCTTCGTCCGCGCAGGGCGCGAAGATCGGTTACGTCGACGTGCAGCGCGCCGTTCAGGAAGTCGAGGAAGGCAAGCAGGCCCGTGCCAAGCTCAAGGCCGAGCTGGATACGAAGCGCGCCAACCTCGACCAGAAGCGCGCCAACCTGGAAAAGATGAAGTCCGACTACGACAAGCAGGCCCCGGTCCTCTCCGAGCCGGAGAAGCGCAAGCGGCAGGAGGATCTGCAGAAAGCGTTCATCGAGGCGCAGAACGAGGCCGGCCAAATGCAGGAGGAGCTGACGGGCAAAGAGCAGGAGGCGATGCAGAACATCTCCAAGCGCCTGCTCGCGGTGGTGGCCGAGATCTCCGACAAGGAGAATTTCTCCTTCGTGCTCGACAAGGCCGCGCTGCTCTACGCGCCGGCCGCTTCCGACGTCACCAACGAGGTCGTGCGCCGCTACAACGAGCGCTTCGGCTCGGGGCCTGCCGGCAAGGCCCCCGAGAAGAAGGCCGCCCCCGAGAAGAAGCCCGCCGGCAAGAAGTGACGCAGCTGTCGCTCCAGGACCTCGCCGGCCGCATCGGCGCGGAGCTGCGCGGGGACGGCGCGCGGCGCGTGACCGGAGTCGCGCCGCTCGAGTCGGCAGGGCCGGAGCAAGTGGCGTTCTACGCGAATCCACGCTACCGAAGAGCGCTTTCCGAAACGCGGGCGGCTGCGGTCATCGTCGACGAGGCCTCGCAGGAGCACGTGCCGAGCGCCGCGGCGCGCATCGTCGCCGTCCAGCCGTACGTCGCCTTCGCCAAAGCGAGCGCGCTTTTTTTCCGCGAGCTGATCCTCGAAGCGGGCGTACAGGAGGGCGCGCTGGTCGACGAGAGCGCGCAGGTCCATCCGACCGCCGCCGTCGCCGCCGGCGCCTACGTCGGGCCGAGCGCGAAGATCGGCGCGCGGACGGTCGTCCATTCCGGCGCGCGCGTGCTCGACTGCGCCGAGATCGGCGAGGCCTGCACGCTCTGGCCCGGCGCGGTCGTGCGCGAGAGTTGCATCGTCGGCAACAGAGTGATTTTACAGCCGAATTGCGTCGTGGGCAGCGACGGATTCGGTTTCGCCTTGGATTTGGAAGGCGACGGCCAAGGCCCGATGCACCGCAAGGTCCCCCAAGCGGGGATCGTGCGCATCGAAGACGATGTCGAGGTCGGCGCCTGCACCTGCATCGACAGAGCGACTTTGGGCGAGACCGTCATCGGCCGCGGCACCAAGATCGACAACCTGGTGCAGGTCGCGCACAACGTGAAAGTCGGTCCCCTCAGCCTGCTGGTAGCTCAGTGCGGCATCAGCGGTTCGACCGAGCTCGGTCAGGGCGTGATCCTGGCTGGCCAGGTCGGCGTCGTCGGCCATTTGAAGCTCGGCGACGGCGCGCGCGTCGGCGCGCAGAGCGGCGTCTCGCGCGATCTAGCCGATGGCGAAACCGTCTCCGGCTCGCCCGCCATCGACCACCGCGACTGGTTGCGTCTCTCGGCCGCGCTGCCGAAACTGGCCGATCTCCTGAAGCAGGTGCGCAAGCTCGAGAAGCGCATCGAAGAACTGGAGCGCCGCTGATGGACATCCAGAAGATCCTCTCCGCGCTGCCGCACCGCTACCCGTTCCTGCTCGTCGACCGCGTCGTCGAGGTGGTCAAAGGTGAGCGCATCCACGCCTACAAGAACGTCACCTTCAACGAAGAATTCTTCCAGGGCCATTTCCCCGGCGCGCCGGTGATGCCGGGCGTGCTGCAGCTCGAGGCCCTCGCCCAGACCGGCGGCCTGCTCGCCTACGAAACCACTCCCTGGGACGCCAGAAAGATCGTGCTCTTCATGTCGATGGACAGGGTCAAGTTCCGCCGGATGGTGACCCCCGGCGACCGGCTCGACCTGTACGTGACCATCGACCGGGTCAAGGGGTCCATCTGGAGGTTCAAGGGCGAGGCGAAAGTGGAAGGCCAGACCGCTGCCGAAGCCGAGATGATGGCGATGATCGCCGACAGGAAGGACTGATGATTCATCCGACCGCAGTGGTGGACAAGCACGCCGAGCTCGACTCCAGCGTCGAGGTTGGTCCGTATGCGGTGATCGGCCCCAAGGTGAAGATCGGTCCGCGCACACGGGTGGGGCCGCACGCCGTGATCGAGGGCGACACCACGCTGGGCTCGAACAACGTCGTCTTCCAGTTCGCCGCCATCGGGGCGATTCCGCAGGATCTCAAGTACGCGGGCGAGCTGACGAAGCTCGTCATCGGCGACCACAACACCATCCGCGAGTTCGCCACCGTGCACATCGGGACCGCGGGCGGCGGCGGTGTCACCCGCATCGCGAACCACTGCCTGCTGATGGCCAACAGCCACGTCGCCCACGACGTGCAGCTGGCTGACGGCTGCATCCTCGCCAACTCCTGCGCGCTGGCCGGCCACGTGGTGGTCGAGGACCGCGTCATCTTCGGCGGGCTCTCGGCGGTGCACCAGTTCACCCGCATTGGCCGGCTGGCGTTCGTCAGCGGCGGCGCGATGGTGACGCAGGACGTCCCCCCGTACGTCACCGTGCAGGGCGATCGCGCCGAAGTGGTCGGCATCAACACCGTCGGCCTGACCCGCGCCCACTTCAAGGACGAGCAGCAGGCGCGGGTGAAGAACGCATTCAAGATCCTCTACCGGAGCAAGCTCGGATTCCGCGAGGCCATCGCGCACGTGCGCGCGGAGCACGGCGGGCACGACGAGATCGACCACCTGGTGGCGTTCCTCGAGAATTCCGAGCGGGGCATCGCGCGGTGAGGGTTCCGCCCATCGGCCTGATCGCAGGCTCCGGGCGGTTGCCTCTGTTGTTCGCGGAAGCGGCGGCGCGCGCCGGGCGCGAGGTGATCGCCGTCGCGCACGAGGGCGAGACCGATCCGGCTTTGAAGGCGGCGGCCTGGATCAAGCTCGGCCAGCTCGGCCGCATCGTCGAGGTCATGCGCGCCGCGGGCGCCGGCGAAGCCGTGCTTTGCGGCGGGGTCCGCAAGCCGCGCTTGTTCGACGTCCGTCCCGACTGGCTCGCTTTGAAGGCACTGGCGAAGATGCGCAGCTTCGGCGACGACGCGGCGTTGCGGGCGATCGCGGGTGCGCTCGAGGAAGAAGGGCTGCGGATCGTCTCGCCGCTGCCGTTCGTGCCCGACCTGGTCGCGGCGCCGGGGCCGATCGGGCGCCGAAAGTTGTCCGACGAGCAGCGCGCCGATGCCGCCGCGGGCCTCGCGGTTGCGCGCGCGCTCGGCACTGCCGACGTCGGTCAGACGGTGGTGATCAAGCGCGGCGTGGTCCTCGCGGTGGAAGCGGTCGAAGGGACCGACGCCTGCATCACCCGCGGCGGCGGCTTGGCGAAAGGCGCAGTCGTGGTCAAGGCGCGCAAGCCGCAGCAGGACGACCGCTTCGACGTCCCGGCCGTCGGCCCGCGCACGATCGAGGCGATGCTCGCCGTGGGTTGCGCGGCGCTCGCCATCGAAGCCGGCGCCGCGCTGGTCCTCGACAAACTTGAAATGGCGGACAAAGCGGACCGCACCGGTATCGCCGTCGAAGGGGTCTGAGGCCGTGCTCGCCACCATCGACGAGATCGACGAGATCCAGAAAACCGGCGGCGAGCGCGAGTTCCGGCTCTATCTCGACGTCGAGCGAGGCGAGTGGCTGCTGCCGAAGTCGGTCTGGCTGCTGCAGGAAAAGTTGAACGCGTATGCCAGCTTCATTCTCGACGGGAAGATGCGCGAGCTGTACCCGTACGCGCAGCCCGCGGACGTTCGCATCGTCGTTCGATCGCGCGGCCAGCCGCCCGCCGATGCGCTGACGCTGGTCGGCCTGGTCCGTGAA
>VBLM01000427.1 GCA_005879095.1 Deltaproteobacteria bacterium | reverse complement strand
AGTCGGGCGAAGCCTTTCGCACCGAAGCGGGGACGGTGCTGGGCACCCCGGCGTACATGTCTCCCGAACAGGTCCACGGCGACCCGGCCGACGCGCGCTCCGATGTCTTTGCCTGCGGCTGCGTGATCTCCGAGATGCTCTCCGGCAAGCCACCGTTCCAGCGCGACGACAACATGGCGACCGCGTACGCCATCGTGCACGAGCCGGCCACTCCGGCGCCCGTTGGACCGCTTGCGGCGGTGATCACGCGCTGCCTCGAGAAAGACGCGGCGGCGCGCTACGCCGATGCCGGTCAGTTGCTCGATGATCTCCGCGCGGTCTCGCGTGGCGAGGCGGTGGCCGCGGTCCGACGATCTCGACGGCGGGCTGCAATCGTCACGCTCGCCGGAATGGTCACTGTCGCCGCTATCACCGCTGCCGTCTGGAATGCCTTTCTCGCGCGGCCGGCGCCCGCCGCGGCGAAGGACGGCCCGCCTTCCATCGCGGTGCTGCCGTTCGCCGACCTGAGCCCCGCCAAGGACCAGGAGTACTTCTCCGACGGCATCGCCGAGGAAATCCTCAATGCTCTCGCGCAGGTCGACGGGCTGCGCGTGGCGGGGCGGACATCAGCGTTTTCCTTCAAGGGCAAGAACGAGGATCTCGCCAGCATCGCCCGCAAGCTGAACGTCGCCACGCTTCTGGAAGGGAGCGTGCGCAAGTCGGGCAACCGGGTGCGCATCACCGCGCAGCTGATCAGCGCGAAGGACGGGTTCCACCTCTGGTCGAAGCAGTACGACCGCGAGTTGACCGACATCTTCAAGATCCAGGGCGAGCTGGCGATGGCGGTGGTCGAGGCGCTGAAAGTGAAGCTGCTGCCTGGAGCGCCGGTTCCGTTCCGGCTGCAACCCGCCAAGGATCCCGAAGCGTACCGGCTGGCGCTGCTGGGTCGCTCGCTCGGGTTGCAGCAGACGAAGGAGAGCCAGCGTCGCGCCGTCGAGACGCTGGAGAAGGCCGTCGCCCTCGAACCGACGTACGCGCCGGGCTGGTTCTATCTGGCGGCCGTGCGCGGGAATCTGTCGCTCGACGCGCCGCGCACGGAGACGCTGCAGCGCGCCCGCAGCGCGCTCGATGCCGTCGAGCACGCGCTCGCCGCCGCTCCCGACCTGCCGGGCGCATATGTCAGCCGCGCGTGGGTCAAGTCCCAGCTGTTCTGGGACTGGGACGGCGCGCGCGCCGACCTGGACCGGGCTGCCGCGCTCGCGCCTTTCGACAATCACGGCCTCAATGGGAGGGCGATCTTCCAGCAGAAGATGGGGCGTCTCAAAGAAGCGATCGGGCTTGGGCGGAGCTCTCTGGAGCAGGATCCGCTCAACTCCATCGGATGGACGAATCTCGGCGCTTTTCTCGGCCAGGACGGCCAGTTGCAGGCGGCACGCGAGGCATACGCGCATTCGCAGGAGATCTCGCCGGAGAACATTTCGGCGGCGCGGGGGTTGGCGGAAGTCGAATTGCTCGAAGGCCAGCCGGCGAAGGCGCTGGCGCTGGTGGCGAAGATGCCCCGGCAGGTCGACCGCCTCGTCTTCACCGCCATCGCGCAGCACGACGAAAAAGCGCTGGAAACGTTGCGCGCCATGGCGGACGGCCCCGAGGGCGACGTCGCATACGGCGTCGCCACCGTCTACGGTTGGTGGGGCGATCGCGACGCCGCGTTCGAGTGGCTCGATCGCGCCTACGATCGCCACGATCTGCGCATGCGCTGGGTCAAGTGCGACGCGATGCTGCGCACCATCCGCGGCGACCGGCGCTACCCGGCGCTGCTGAAGAAGATGAACCTACCGCTCGACTGATTACTTGAGACGCCACAGGTAGCGAACTCGTCGTGCGTGAAGACTGGGTACTGGTTGAAGTCCAGCGGCTCGGGCGCGCGTCCGCGTGGTCCTCGACGCGAACGTCTACATCAGCGCCATCATCCAGCCGGGCGGAACGCCGGGCATGCTCGTCCAGCGGTTTCTGCGGGACGCCGCCTTCGAACTCGTGCTCTCGCCTGCCATCGTGGAGGAAGTGCTTCGTGCCCTCGGCTTATCCCAAGGTGCGCAAGATGCTCCGTGGCGTTGACGCGCAACTCTGGTTCGAGGCAAGTACGTCGCCGCGGCTCTCGAGGGGCGCGCCGCCTGCGTCGTCACGGGCGATCGCGCGTTTCTTGATCCCGGCGAGCACGCTGGTGTGGAGATCCTGTCGTCTCGCGCGTTTCTGGATCTGATCGCGTGAAATATTGCGGCGAGAGTGAAACGCACTCCCGATCGATGTCGTTCTGCGTCTTGCGTTCTTCTCCGCCCCAGGCGTAGAGCGCCCCCTTCAGGGGGGACGGCCAGGCGAAAATTTGAACGTAGGCGGTCGCCCGCATCCGCGGACGACGGTGTTCCCTCGCCCGGAGGAGCACATGAGAGGAAACCGAGGTCCGACGTTTGCGGTGGTGTGTATCTTGGCGCTTGCCGTGGCTGCTTGCGATGGTGCGGCGGAAAGGGGACCCGTCGAGAACCGGCGCGCGATGGCGCCCAGGGTGTCGCTGGCGAATGCCGACACGGCGCCGGCGTCCGCGGTGCTCAACACCTTCATCAACGCCTCGCTCGAGATCGATCAGTTCGGCTCCGGAGCGCAGCCCGATGATGCCAACCTCTTCACCGGGCCCGATCCTGCCGACGGCACCGCCTCGGTGCAGAAGCCGACCGGCGGCCCGGCCAACTTCATCGACTGGAACGATCTCGGCGGCGACCTCGCCAATCACAGGATTCTCGACGCAAACGTCAAGGGACCGGATTCCACCTCGTTCCCGGGGTCGAACGAGTGCGTCGGCTCCAGCCAGGTGCTCAGCAAGATGGACCTCACCTACGTCGCCGCCGCCAACAACTCGACCTACGGCTACTTCGCCGTGCAGCGCTCCAACAACAACGGAGATGCTGGATATTACTGGCTTTTCACTCGCAAGACGCCGAGGCTCGTCCTCGGACAGGCACCGTGCAAGGCCACCGAGCAGCGGCTGATGTACGACATCTCGTCCGGCGACGTACTGCTGGGCGGGCATTTCCATCCGAACGGCACTCCGCTTCTGCGCGTCTTCACCGCGACGCGAAACCAGGACAACACGACGGCGGTAGCCGCCATCGACTTCACCAGCAGCCTCTGGAGCGAGAATCTCTCCGGCGTCGCGGCGGTCGCCGTGAACACGACCATCACGGCTCCGGGCAGCCTGGGCGCGCTCGGCGTCATCGCGCAGGCCGGCGGCAACCTCGATCCCGAGGTTTTCGCCGAGGCGGCGGTTCCGATGAGCATCTTCACCGGCGGGGGAAGCCTGTGCGGCGCCGTCTTCTTCGGCTCGGTCATCACCCGGTCCTCGGGCTCGGGCGCGACCAGCCCTGACCTCAAGGATCTCGCCGGTCCGGCGCAGTTCAACTTCGGCAGCCCGACCGCGACCGCTTCCTTGACCGCGACCTGCGGCTTGAGCGTCCAGTACCAGCTGACCAGCGCCACGGGCGCAGACGGGCAGCCTATCGTCAACCCGACCTGCTCGTGGTCGTTCGACAACGGCGCAGCGACGGCCTCGGGATGCAGCGGCGCAATCGATCTGCCCGCTGGAACACACACCGCCACCGTCAGCGTGAGCGACCCGAACGCGGCCTCCTGCAACGCGACGGCCGCCACCAACCAGGTCACCAACTTCAACCCGCCGGCCGTCACGCCCTCGCTCGCGGCCACCTGCAACAACAGCTTCACCTACGATGCGAGCGCGAGCGGAGGCACCGGCTCGTTCTCCTACGCCTGGGCCTTCTCGGGCGGCGGCACCGTGAATCCGCCGTCGTCGACCACCAAGAGCGGCTCCGTGAGCGTCGGCACCGGCAACGTGAGCTACACCGGGGCGGTCACCATCACCGACACCGGCCGCAGCGATGGCCTCACCTGCACGGCATCGGCGCAAGCGAACGTAACGCCGCTCTCGCCGCTGACGATCAGCATCAGCCCGAGCGCGACCGGCCTCTCCTGCCCGGCGATGACGACCGACGCGGTCACGTATCACGCGACGGTCGGCGGAGGATCGGGCGTGAACACGGTCAGCTGGACGGGCAATCCGGCGCTGAGCTGCTCCGGCTCCGACTGCCTCATCGACCCGAGCGACTCGACCTTCTGCTTCACGGAGTCGCTGTTCGCGACGGTGACCGACGCCAACGCGCTCTGCGCCGGCAAGGACTCGCAGACGCAGACCTACACCAAGGTCACCTCGGTGACCGCCACGAACAACCCCTAGCCCGCGGAATCTCCGGCTCCTGCCCTTCATCTGAAGGGCAGGAGTCGCATGACCGACGACGCGGCGATGTTCGAATCCAACCGGCCTGCGCTCCTCGCGCTCGCCTACCGGATGCTGGGCGAGGTGGCCCGCGCTGAGGACGTCATCCAGGAGGCCTGGGTGCGCTGGCAGCAGCGCAAGACCGAGGTCGACGAGCCGAAAGCGTTCTTGATCACGACGGTTGCACGGCTCTGTCTCGACGAGCTCGGCTCGGCGAGGGCCCGGCGCGAGGAGAGCCGGAGCGACCGGTTGCCCGAGCCCGTCGACCTGGACGAGGCCGGGATCGGGCGCGTCGAAATGCTCGACCAGATCTCGATGGCCTTTCTGGTCCTGCTGCAGCGCCTGACGCCGGCGGAACGGGCGGTTCTCCTCCTGCACGACGTCTTCGACATGAGCCACGCCGAGATCGGCTCGATTCTCAAGAAGAACGACGCAGCCTGCCGGCAGCTGCTCAAGCGGGCGCGTGAGAATGTGGCGACCGAGCGGCGCGTGCTCCGGACCTCGCCGGAGGAGCATCGGCGGATCCTGACCAGGTTCATCGAGGCCATCACGGGCGGCGACCAGTCGTCGCTGCTCGAGATGCTCGCCGAAGACGCGGTGCTCATCGCCGACGGTGGTCCAGGCGAGCGGCGCTACGGGCGCCTGCGCAACATCGGCCGACCGGTCGTCGGAGCGCGCCGGATCGCCGCGCTGATCGAGGCCTTCACCAGACAGGACCCGTCTGCGCGGCTCGAGTTCCGCGAGCGCATGCTCAACGGAGAGCCTGCCATGGTCGTCTTCCTCGGCGGCCGCGCGCTGGCGGCCATGCTGGTCTCGGTAGCCGACCGAAAGATCCGCCACGTGTTCTTCCAGGGCGACCCGGAACGCCTGCGCCACATCGGACCGCTGAACTGATCACGTTTCAGGCGGCTATCTCGTCTTCCAGTGCATGAGAGACAAAGTCATCTACTGGAGTTCCACCGCCATCGTCAGCGCGGTAATGCTCTTCAGCATCATCACCTTCACGTTCTACGATCACTTCCCCGTCTCGGACCCGACCAGCCCCTCGGCCTTCACCCATCTCG
>VBLM01000433.1:5143-5945 GCA_005879095.1 Deltaproteobacteria bacterium | reverse complement strand
AGCCGTGGAGATTGAAGAAGAACGGATCGTCGCGCAGGCCGGCGAAGACGCGCAGCTTGCCGCTGCCGCTGGCGAGCCCGGCGGGGTTGCTCGCGTCGCCGCTGACGTATTCGTTGCCCGCCCAGCAGCTGAGCTTTTGCGCCGCGTCGAACGTGCAGACGATGTCCTGCGTCGAGCCGGCCGCGCTTCCGAAGGCGGAGAGGCTGGAGGTGTGGAACACTTCCGTCGGCCGAGGTCCAGGCGTAGAGGTCGGTGATGTCGGCGGCGGGGTCCGCGGTCGCCGCCGGCCCGTCCATGTGGTCGGCGGCCAGCGCCACCGGCGCGATGAGCAGGAGCAGAGCGGTAGGGAGGCGTAGCGTCATGTCGACCCTACGGACGGGGCGGCGAACCGGATTCGAAGATCCGGTCCCGCCGCCCGGGCGTATTGAAAGACGGATGCGATCGCCTCTTGCACAGAGCAGGTCGCCGCCTTGCGCCGACGGCACTCGCGCGGTATGCGACTGCGCGCATGTTGCTCGCGTTTTTCGCCGCGATCCTCTCGCCGGCTTCCGCCTCCGATGCGGCCCTGCTGCAGCGGATCGCGATGGGTGACCGGAAAGCGCTGCGCGAGCTCTACGACCGCTGCGCGCCGGCGGCGCTGGCGTTGGCGCGCCGCATCCTGCGCGGTGCGGCGGAGGCGGAGGACGTGGTGCAGGACGTGTTCGTCGAGGCCTGGCTGCACGCATCGAGGTTCAATCCGCGGCGCGGCAACGCGGTCGCGTGGCTTCTCGCCATGGCCCTCAGCCGCGCGCTCGACCGGGTG
>VBLM01000433.1:0-5010 GCA_005879095.1 Deltaproteobacteria bacterium | reverse complement strand
GCGGCGCGAACCGGGGAGGCGCTGGGCACGGTGAAGACCCGCTGCCGGCTGGCGCTGGAGAAGCTCTCACGCCTTCTGGCGGAGGTGGAGCCGTGACCTGCGCGGAGTTCAAGGAGCTCGCCAGCCTCCTCGCGCTGGGCATCCTCGATGCGTCCGAGCGTGATGCGGCCGAGGCGCATCTTCTCGAGCCGCGGCATGAGGGCTGCTTCGAGGCGCTGCGCAAGGCCGGCGATACGGTCGGACTGCTGGCGCGCTCGCTGCCTTCGGAGCGGCCGCCGGCGGATACCTGGAGCCGCATCGAGTCGCGCCTCGCCGCGGCCGGCGGGCGCCGGATGGGGAGGCGGGAGCGCATCGCGTGGTCGGCCGCCGTGGCCGCGCTGCTGCTCCTCGGCGCGACCGCGCTGCTGCAACGGCGCGATGCCGCGCGCACGGACGCCGCGCTGATCGCCGCCGGCCGCGAGAAAGCGGAGTGCCTGCGGGAGCTGTCCTCGGTGCGCGACGAATCCGGCGCGCTGCAGGCCGCCGTCGCCCTCTTGCAATCGCCGTCGACCGCGGTGGTCACGTTGCAGCCCCAGCCCGGCGCTCCCGCCTATGCCGCGCGCGCATTGATCGATCTGCGCGCCGGCAGAGGGATGGTCATCTCCGGAGCGCTGGCGGCGCCGGTGGGAAAGGACTTCCAGCTCTGGGTGATCCGAGGCAAGGAAGCCCCGACGCCGGCGGGCCTGCTGCGGCCCGCGAGCTCGGGCGCGTTGCTCGCATCGATTGACTCCGGCGCGATCCGGGGCGGCGCCGACGCCCTGGCGATCTCGGTGGAGCCGCGCGGCGGAAGCCCCACCGGCCAGCCCACCGGCGCGGTCGTGCTGGTCGGGGCGCTGCCGAAATCCTGAGAGACGGGCCGTCTCGCCGAGATAGCCGCGGGGTGACCGGTAGGGGTTCGGGGGTGGCTGCGCATTTTGTACAAAACTCGCATACCCCGGACCCCTGGCCGGCCCGGCGGCGAAGTTTGGGAGTTTTGTACAAAACTCACATAGGGGTCCGGAGGCCTCCGAAGCGCGAGAGGCGGCTGCCCGCGAATGGGCGCCGCCTCTCTGGATTGCGCGGAAGAGCTTGGAATTATTCTTTCTTTTCTTCCGTCTTCTTGGCCTTCTTCTGCTTGGCCGGCTTCTTCTCGCCTGCGCCCTGGTCGCCGGAAGCCGCTGCGGTCTTCTTCTCTGCGGCCTTCTTCTCCGCTGCGGGCTTCTGCTCCGGCTCGGTCTTCTCGCTCTTCACGACCAGCTCGAGGATTGACATCGGCGCGTTGTCGCCGACGCGGTTCGAGGTGTGGATCAGCCGCGTGTAGCCGCCCGGCCGCTCCTTGAAGCGCGGTCCGATGGTCTCGAACAGCTTCGCCAGCGCCGCCTGATCGCGGACGGTCCGATGCACGACCCGCCGCGCCGCGAGCGTGTTCTCGCGCGCCTTGGTGATGACGCGCTCGACCACACGCTTCGCCTCCTTGGCCTTGGGCGTCGTCGTGCCCGTATTTGCGTGGCGAGACATATGTATAGCTCCTGGAAGTCTAGGGGACACGATGCGCCTTCGGCGGCGATCATGTCCCCGGCACTTACTGCTTCATCGCCGGCGCCGCGGCGGCGGGCGGCTTGGGCGGCCAGTTCTCCAGCTTCATGCCCAGGGAGAGACCCATTTCGGCGAGGATCTCCTTGATTTCCTTCAAGGATTTCCGACCGAAGTTCTTGGTCTTGAGCATCTCGGCTTCGCTCTTCTGCACCAGGTCGCCGATGGTCTTGATGTTGGCGTTCTGCAGGCAGTTGGCGGAGCGCACCGAGAGCTCCAGCTCGTCGACCGAGCGGAAGAGGTTCTCGTTCAGCTTCTCCTCGGCCTTCTTCTGCACCAGGTCGCCGATGGTCTTGATGTTGGCGTTCTGCAGGCAGTTGGCGGAGCGGACCGAGAGCTCCAGCTCGTCGACCGAGCGGAACAGGTTCTCGTTCAGCTTCTCCTCGGCCTTGATCGGCTCCAGCGGTGCCGGCTCTTCGGTCTCGTCGAAGTTGATGAAGATGCTCAGCTGCTCCTTGACGATCTTGGCCGCGAAGGCGACCGCGTCGGCCGGTGTCACCGCCCCATTGGTCCAGATCTCGAGCGACAGGCGGTCGAAGTCGGTGGCCTGCCCGACGCGCGCGTTGGTGACCTGGTAGTTGACCTTCTTGATCGGTGAGAAGAGCGAGTCGATGGGCATCACGCCGATGGGCGCGCCGACGACCTTGTTCCGCTCGGCCGGCTGGTAGCCGCGGCCGCGGCGGCACTGCATCTCCATCCGGACCCGCCCGCCCTCGGACACCGTGAACAGGTGGTGGCCGGGGTTGAGGACCTCGACGTCCTGGTCGACGATGATGTCGCCCGCCTTCACTTCCTTCGGGCCCTCGACCTCGATGCGGATGGTCTTCTCTTCCTGCGTGTGCATTCGGAGGAGGACTTCCTTGAGGTTGAGGATGATGTCGGTGACGTCCTCGGCGACGTTCGAGATGGTGGTGAACTCGTGCTCCACGCCCTCGACGCGGACGCTGGTGATGGCGGCTCCCTGCAAGGAGTTCAAGAGCACGCGCCGGAGAGCGTTGCCGAGCGTGATGCCGAAGCCGCGCTCGAGCGGTTCGTCGACGAACTTGCCGTATGTGTCGGTGAGCGATTCCTGATCGACGTGCAGCCCGCGGGGCTTGATCAAATCGCGCCAGTTCTTTGCGGTCAATGCTTCTGCCACTGTGTTTTTCTCCTTGCAACGCCGCCCTACTCCCCGCGGAATTGCGGGGCACCATTGGGTCGTCCGTTGCGGGACTTGCGCCTGCTTACTTCGAGTACAACTCGACGATCAGCTGCTCCTGGATCGGCATCGTGATGTCGTCGCGCGACGGCGTCGACTTCACGGTTCCCTTGAAACCAGTCTTGTCGAGATCGAGCCAGGCCGGGATGCCGCGGCGATCCACCGCCTCCAGCGCCTCGTTGATGCGGACGATCTTGCGGCTCTTCTCTTTCACCGCCACGACGTCGCCGACTTTCACCTGGAACGAAGGGATGTTGACCTTGCGCTCGTTGACGCGGAAGTGGCCGTGCCGGACGAGCTGGCGGGCCTCCGCGCGCGTGTCGGCGAAGCCGAGGCGAAAGACGACGTTGTCGAGCCGCTGCTCGAGGTATTGCAAAAGATTTTCGCCGGTCTTGCCCTTGGCTGCCGCGCCGCGGTGGTAGTAGCCGCGGAACTGCGACTCGAGCAGGCCGTACAGCCGCTTTACTTTTTGTTTCTCGCGCAGCTGCACGCCGTACTCGGAGAACTTGGCGCGGCCCTGGCCGTGCTGGCCGGGCGGGTACGGACGGCGCTCGATGGCGCACTTGTCCGTGTAGCAGCGGTCGCCCTTCAAATACATTTTCAAATTTTCGCGCCGGCAGATGCGGCAGGCGGACTCGGTATAGCGGGCCATTTACACGCGCCTCCGCTTCGGGGGACGGCAGCCGTTGTGCGGAATCGGCGTAATGTCCCGAATCAAGGTCACTTTCAGTCCAGCGGCGGCGAGCGCGCGCAGGGCCGACTCGCGGCCTGCGCCCGGACCCTTCACCAGGACCGACACGTTCTTCAGGCCGTGCTCCATCGCCTTGGCGGCGGCGTCGCCGGCAGCAACTTGCGCGGCGAACGGCGTCGACTTGCGCGAGCCCTTGAAACCGCGCGCGCCGGCCGACGACCAGCTGAGGACGTTTCCGGAGACGTCCGTGATGGTGATGATCGTGTTGTTGAACGTGCTCTGGATGTAGACGATCCCGGTCTGCACGTTCTTCTTCGTCTTCTTCTTGCCCTTCCGCTCGGCGACCGCGGGCGTCCCGGCTGCGCCCACTGCGGGCGTGACCGGCGCTGCTTGCGGCTTCTCTCCTGAGGGCGGCTTCTGCTCTTCGGCCATGTTGTCGTGTCCTTACTTGGAAGGCGCGGCGGCCGGAATGGCGCGGCGGACGATCCCGCGCTTCGGTCCCTTGCGGGTGCGGGCGTTGGTGTGGGTGCGCTGGCCGCGGACGGGCAGGCCCTTGCGATGACGCAGGCCGCGGTAGCAGCCGAGGTCCATCAGCCGCTTGATGTTGAGCGAGACCTCGCGGCGCAGGTCGCCTTCGACCTTGTAGCCCTGCTCGAGGGCCTCGCGGATGCGGTGGACCTCGTCGTCGGTCAGATCCTTGGTCCGGCGGGTCGGATCGATCTGGGCCGTGGCGCAGACCTTCCGCGCGCTCGTGTTGCCGATGCCGTAAGGTAGGTGAGCGAGATCTGGATCTGCTTCTCGCGGGGAAGATCGACTCCTGCAATTCGCGCCATTCGTTTACCCCTGCCGCTGCTTGTGACGAGGATTCGCCGCGCAGATCACGCGCACCACGCCCTTGCGGCGGATCACCTTGCACTTCACGCAAATCTTCTTCACCGAAGCACGGACCTTCACGGCTTCCTCCAGCCGGGATCGGAAAAACTGCCCGAAAATCGTTTCCTTCCGTTCCGTACCCCGACTGCCGATAGAGCCGGCTGGGGCCACCCCGGGACGAAGGGAGGCGGGTGTTTAGCAGCGGCAACGCAGATTGTCAAGCAAGCGGGGTAGTTGTAAAAGAGCAGCCATGCGACCCCTCGCCGCCCTGCTCCTGTTCGCCGCTCCGGTCCTCGCCGCCAATGATTCGAAGAACCCGACCTGGTGGGACAAATACCAGTACCTCCTCAACAACGGGCCGGACGCTTTGGCGACCACTGCCGCGTCGTCGTCCGGCAGCAACGTCGACGTGTCCAACGAGTGCGGCCCGCAGAGCGAGACGTACATCGCCATCAATCCGTCGCGGCCGAGGCAGCTTGCGGCCGGCTCGAACGAGATCTTCCGCGACCCGATGCGCGGCTACTTCTCGACCGACAATGGCGCCAGCTGGGGCGGCGTCGACTTGCCGCTGCCGGCGCCGATCGGCAACGGCATCCGTTTCGGGTCCGACCCGACGCTCGCCTTCGATTCGTCCGGA
>VBLM01000426.1:4638-6948 GCA_005879095.1 Deltaproteobacteria bacterium | reverse complement strand
ACCGTCTCGCAGACGGAGCTCGAGCCGGGCAGGGTGCACGTGATCACCGAGCGCAGTTTCGGCGCAGGCGAGAGCGACCGCGAGCGGTCGGTGCACGCCGCGTTCGAGGGAATCCCACTCTCGGTGAAGTCGTGGCGCGAGCCGATGACGGCGCACGCCGCGGCGCCGCTCGAGAGCGCCTGCGTGCACGCCGACGCGGTCGGATACGGCACGCGATCGTCCTTTCAACTCGTGTTGCGCGCGACCGGCGCTTCCGAGGCGCTGTGGACCGACGGCCATCCCTGCATGAACCCGCCGCGCGACATCTCCGACCTCATTTCACAGCTGGGAATCGGTAGGTCTCGGTGACCCGCATGTCGCCGTTTGGGAAGTGCACGACCTCGGTGCGCTTCCTGGGCCGTTTCGTCTTCGCGTCGATGAGCAGAGTCGTGAATCCTGCGTTCTTGCCGTCGATGAGCACGGTGTACGCAACGCCGCCCTTTACCCGACGGAACATTGCCGCGCTGAGCCAGTCGCGGACGGTGCCGTCGGCGCGGTCGATGCCGTTTCCCTGCGCGAGGTTGACGACGTTGTGGAGCAGGCCCATCCGGGTCATTCCCAGGACGACGGCGTCGCGCAGCGCGGGCGTGGTCGGCTGATCGAAGTCGCGCTGGAACGGCGTGCCCATGAACGTGCCTTGCGTGTGCAGGCGGGTCGCGGGGCCGACCGAGACGCCGGTGGTCGCGTCGGCCCGCACCGCGCCCTCGACGTGGCTCACGACCTCGAGTTGCAACGGCATCGCGGAGAGCAGCTTGCGCTCCATCGTCTGGAAGAGCATCTGCGCGCGGCAGTCTCCGCTGCAGGCGGCCGCGATCAAGAGGGCGATCATTTTTTGAGCAATCCTTTCGCGAAGCTGCGCGCGAGCGACGGGACGTCCTTGAGCGCGGCCATCAGCGAGAGCACCAGCTGGAGGGGCGTCCGTCCCTCGGCGTGGACCTCGACCCGCTCGCCCTGCTGGACGTCTTCGGCCATCCCGCGCGCGATGGTGCGCGAGCCGTCGGAGCGGATCTCGATGATCAGCCGCGCCACCACCGGCGGCTCAGGCTCGGCCGTCCGCACGCCTTGCTCGGCTTTCTTCTCCAGCTTCATGTACACGGGGAATATGCCGCTTCCAGGTCCGGGGCGCACGCTGCGGGTGATCGGTTTCGACGATGTTCCGTGGCGGCACCGGCGGGGCGGCGAGGTCGGGCTGGTCGGGGTCGTCTGCGCTACCACGCGCTTCGAAGGGATGGTGTACGGCGCCGTCCGCCGCGACGGGTGGCAGGCCACGCTTACGATTGAGAAGTTACTTACGAAAAGTAAGTTTCTTCCGCAGATTCACCTGGTGCTCCTCGACGGAATCGCGTTCGGGGGTTTCAACGTCGTCGACCTCCCGCGGCTGGCGCGGACGCTGCGGCGGCCGTGCGTGGCCGTGATGCGCAAGCTCCCGGACCTGCCGGCGATGGAACGCGCTGCGCAGCGATTGCCTCGGCCCGACGCCCGTCTGGCCGTCTTGCGCCGCGCGGGACCGATCCACGTCGGCGGACATTTTGTATATCAAGTATACGGCGCCGATCCAGGCGAGACCGCTGCCGCGCTCGAACGGCTCACCGACACCGGCCACGTGCCCGAGGCGCTCCGGCTCGCGCACCTGATCGGCGGCGCACTGGCATACGGTCAAAGCGGGAGGCGCGCATGATGTTAGTATCCCGAAGGGGGCGTCATGAGCGAAGGCACGGCGAAAGCCGCCCGGTTCCGCTTTCGGGGCCGCACGACCTCGGGCGGCGAGCTCAAGTCCGAAGAGGTCGCGTGGTTGCCCGAGGCAGCCGCTGAAGATCCGCCCGCCTACCGCTTCGCGCTGCGCGGGCCGAAGGGAAGCGAGCAGAAGGTCGCCATCATCGCCCTGGTCCCCGAAGGCGAGACCCGCCACATCCACCTCGTCATCGAGGGCGCCGCGGGCGGCTCCTACAAGCTCGAGGCCGGCGGAAAGACCTTCGAAGGAAGAGTGAGCAGGGCCGGCGTCCTCGACCAGATCGTCCCCAAGGGCACCGGGCCAGCGGTTCTCACCCTGACGGTGGGCGGCGCGGAGCAGTCGTATCAGCTGCAGTTCGGGGAAATGCCGCCCGTCACCGAGCCCGCCGGAGTCCAGGCGCGACTCAACGCGCTCGGGTTCATCGCCGGCGCCAGCGGCAAGCTCGACGACGATACCGCCGCAGCTCTCAAAGAGTTCCAGGAGCAGTACGGCCTCGATCCGACCGGCAAGCTGAACGACGAGACCCGCAAGCAGCCCGA
>VBLM01000426.1:0-4404 GCA_005879095.1 Deltaproteobacteria bacterium | reverse complement strand
CGAGCAGCTGCTCACCGTCGGCCTGCGGGTGCGCCCGGTGCCCGAGGACGGCAAAGCCAGCCTGCTGCTGCGCATCTACGGAAAGGACGGCGCGCTGGTGTACCAGGAATCGTTCACCGGCGACGAAATGCGCCGGATGCACACCCGCGATCAGCGGAGCTCGCAGGACCCGAAGAAGCCGACCGAGAAGGGAAAGGCGAATCCGCGGCGGAACCTGCAAACCGAGGCCAGCCGGAAAAAGAAGGGCGCCGATGCGGCCGGAACGGCCGTAACGTACACGGTCCGCGCCTGGATCGCCGCCCGCAAGCTGGCGTTCGCCAGGGTCGACGGCAAGACCACCGCCGACGAGATCGACGGGATCGATGGCGTGATCAGCAACAAGGCCCGCGGCGCGCACACCGACGACCAGAAGTTCGAGGCGAAGCACGGCGACAAGCTGGGCCGCAACCAGACCGAGGTGCGGGCGCCGAACGATTACAAGAGCGCGCAGTGCATCGGCTTCCTGATCAAGCCCGGCTACTCGAAGAACGGGAAGGGGCAGAAGATCTACCGCGGCAAGGGCGCCGACGCCGAGGACCTCGAGAAGCGCATCGCGATCATGAAGGCGGCGGTCGTGGCCGCGGCCAAGGACGATCGCGTCAAGAAGGACGATCCCGAGGTGCTGAAGATCTTCATGGCGCCGGAGTTCTTCTTCCGCGGGACGAGCGGCGGGTACCCCCTCGACCAGATCGCCGGGCTCCTCGAGAAGCTGCGCGTGGAGACGAACAAGCCGGAGTACAAGGACTGGGTGTTCGTCTTCGGCACCGCCATCGGCTACCTGAAGCACGAGGAGCAGCCGGAAGCCAAGAAGGAGGGCAGGACGTTCAAACTGCGCATCAAGAGCGCCATCGAGCTGAGCGACGACCGGGGAAAGTTCACCGAGCTGGGCTTCGAGAGCGCGCAGGGATGCGAGGATCCGCAGATCACGGCGCAGAGCAAGGGCGGCGACTGGTGGATCAGCCAGGGCAACGTCGTGGGTCGCATCTTCGCCGACGGTCGTCCCGGCGACACCTGGCTCGCGGTCTGGATCACCAGCCCGGTGAAGATGACCGACAAGGCGTACCCGTACTCCGCGTTGAAGCTCGGCGAAAAGGCGAGCCACGAGCATCCGAAAGTGACGGCTGCTTCGGGCGCCGGCGGTTGGGTCCTCGCGCAGGGAGACAATCGCGGCTCGGTCCTCGCCGACGGGATTATCGGGGGGACTTACGTTCTCCACGCCCGCGGGCACGATTTCACCGCCGGCTCGGCCGACCTGCTCGAGCCGGTCGCGACCGAGATCTTCAACGTCGCGCTGGTCCAGAAGGGCGCCACCCCGGCCGCGGCGGTGCTGGTCTACAAGGAGTTCCGGTCGCAGCTGGATTTCATCGTCCGCGACACGAAACTACTGATTCATGAGGAAAACCGTAACCTTACGCCGACTGCCAAGGGCAGCCGCACTTCCGAGCTGAACAAGAGCGGCCTCGGCGGCGGGGCCATCTTCGAGATCGACGGCATCACTTACGGCCTCGAGGTGTGCCTCGACCATGGCATTCGTCGCCTCGGGTACTACTACAACACCGAGGGCGGGAAGGCCGGGCACCCGGCGGTGCAGGTCCAGCTCATTCCTTCGTGGGGAATGTCGATCAACGACAACAACGTCGTCGCCATCCTCGGCGGGCTGGTCTTCAACGTCGACGGCGACCGCGGCGATTCGACCCTCACGGCGAGGGAGACCAACAGCTTCACACTGAACGCCGTCGACCAGATCGACGCCCCAGCCGATGTGCAGGTCGACGAGGTCGAGGTCAAGGACTACTTCGAATCCGGCGGAAAGCTCGCCGTCTATGAGATCGTCGAACTACCCGGGCCCTACACGTTCTGATCGGCCTACTGCTTCGGCGCCAACTGGTCGAACGCCCGGTCCAGGTTGTTGGCGATCTCCCGCTTGAGATTGTCGTCGCCGTCCACGCCTTGGACCGCCTGCTTCAAGGCGCCAACGTCGACCTGGTCGAGGGCGCTCTCGCTCCCCTCCGCGACGTAATGGTCGTGCACGTGCGGTACCGCAGCCGCGGCCTTGCGAACGATGGCCGCGATCTCGTCACCGACATTTTCCTTAGTCGATTCGGTCATTTTCGACAGCCCCGCGGCCAGCGCGTCGATGCCGCCCTGCAGCTGCTGGGCCGCGGCCGCATCCGCCGCCTGCCGCCGCTTGCGCGGATCCGAGCGCGGCGCGACGCCCACGCCCTGCAGCTTCTTCCCGGATTCCACATTGAACGCGCCGGTCCCCTGCGCGACCCAGGTGGGCGTCTCGTCGCCGCCGCCCCCCGGCTTCACGCCCTTGCTGCCGCCGCACGCCAGCGCCAGGGAAAAAGTGGCCGCCGAAAGCACCCCGAAGTTCCTCATTGCTTGCCTCCGCCCTGCACCAGAAAGGCCGGATCGATTCCCAGGTCGCGGATCACCGCCTCCCAGATCTTCTCGACCGGCGTGTCGAAGATGCGCTTCGAAGAGATCCCCGAATTGAGCCACCCGCCCGCCACCATCTCGCGCTCGAGCTGTCCCGGTCCCCAACCGGCATAGCCGAGGCAAAGCCGGTACTCGGCCGGATCGCCGGCCAGCAGCGTCCGCAGCGCATCGGTGGAAACGCTGAGGAAAACGTCCTCCTGCAGCTGCACCGAATCCCCCACGTCCGACCGCCGGTGGACGAGAAAACCCCGCTCGCGCTGGACCGGACCGCCGATGAACGCCGGTCCCGCGTCGGGGTGCACATCCATACCGTGCTCCTTGCCGATGTCGACGAGCGCCACGTCGCTGGGCCGGTTGAAGGTGATCCCCATCGCGCCCGACTCGTTGTGCTCGATGAGCAGCACCACCGATCGCGCGAAGTTCGGATCGTCCATCTGCGGGACGGCGATCAGAATGCCCGGCGCCAGATCGCTCATCAGCCCGCGAAAGGTTCCATCGACAGCATCTCGCGCTTGGCCTCTTTCTCCTTGAGGGCGTCGGCCCCCGGCAGCGGCTCCTTCTGCTTGTTGATGTTGGGCCACTTCGTCGAGAGGTCGGCATTCAACGCGATGTATTCCTTCCACTTTTCCGGCAGGTCGTCCTCGGGGAAGATGGCCTTGGTCGGGCACACCGGCTCGCAGGCGCCGCAGTCGATGCACTCGTCGGGGTGGATGACCAGCCAGTTCGCGCCTTCGTAGAAGCAGTCGACGGGACAGACCGCCACGCAGTCGGTGTACTTGCAGGCGACACACGGCTCGGCAACGATGAAGGCCATCGAAGAGTCTCCTCCGGAAGGTCGGGTGTCTCATACATGAACCTACCACGGGCGCAAGCCGTCTGCGGCGATGCCCGCGACGGCGACACGTACCGGAGGATGCTCGACGGCGGGCGCGCGCAGCTGCTCCTGACCGACCCGCCGTACTGCCTTTTGACGCGCCGTCGAAAGCGAGGCGACCTGCGCGACAAGCGGGCGGGAGTGAAGATCGACCGCGATCCGATCGTCCGATTCGAGGACGTCAAAGCGTACCGGAAGTTCACCGATGAATGGCTGCCCAAGGCCGCGTCGGTTTGCGACGGCCCGCTCGTGATCTGGACGAATTTTCTCGGCAAGGAGCCGATCCGCGCCGTTGCGCGCGGGCTGGCGTATGTCGAGGCCGGCGAGTTCGTCTGGGCCAAAAGGACGACGGAGCGCGAAGGAAACGAACAGATCCTGCGGGTGTACGAGACGGCGCTGGTCTTCACGCGCGCGCCGTTGCTTCCGCCGGCGCCGGCCGATCTGCCGCGCGTGTGGTGCGTCGCTGCCGGCTATGACGACGAGGGCGAAGCCGCGCGCTGGGGCGCGCATCCGAACCACAAACCGTTCGCGGTGCTGGAGCCTCTGGTGCGCCAATGGTCGCTGCCGGGCAATCT
The DNA here is from genome assembly GCA_005879095.1 of Deltaproteobacteria bacterium. Taxonomy (GTDB): domain Bacteria; phylum Myxococcota; class Myxococcia; order Myxococcales; family 40CM-4-68-19; genus 40CM-4-68-19. The sequence continues at coordinate 474 of VBLM01000426.1, read as the reverse complement.
CGTCCTCGATCCCTTCGCCGGCAGCGGCAGCATCCCGGCGGCCGCGCTGCGGCTCGGGCGGCGCGTCGCATCATCCGAAATCGAGCCGGAATGGGCGGCGCGCGTCTCGGCGCGCTTAACCGAGGTGCTGCGCAATTCCGGCGCGGTGCCGCTCTGGACCGGAGGCGCGAAATGATCGAGCACGTCAGCCTGCGCTGCAAGGACTCGAAAAAGAGCCGGAAGTTCTACGAGAAGGCGCTCGCCCCGCTCGGCTACGAGTGCGACATGGAGTACGGCGACTCGTTCGGCTTCAAGGACCGCGCCGGCCGCCACGACTTCTGGGTCACGAAGGGCCAGGTCGGCGAGCCGACGCACTTCGCTTTCCTCGCCAGGAGCGCGAAGGAGATCGACGCGTTCTACGCCGCGGCGATCGCGGCCGGCGGCAAGGACAACGGCAAGCCCGGCCCGCGAGAGGATTATGCGGCGTACGCCGCG
>VBLM01000431.1:5580-6351 GCA_005879095.1 Deltaproteobacteria bacterium | reverse complement strand
TCATTCCCGACTTCGCCGGCTCGCCGAGCGCGTACTTCGCCTTCGCCGTCCCGCAGGACGGGAAAACGACGCCTGGGGACTTCAACGCCTCGGGTAGCGCGTACATCCGCAACGTGTGGAACGGCAGCGGTACTTGCTCGAACGTTCCAGCGACCGCGACCACCACGCCGACCGGCGCTGGCACGCTGACCGGCCCGGACTCCAGCGGTTACTACACGATGCAGCTCAAGTGCGTGGTGATCCCAGCGAACGCCAGCATGCTCACCGGAGGCATCGGCTACACGTACAACCTCGGGTCGGTGAACACGACGGATGCCACGCTGAGCTTCGTCAACAACAACCAGCCGCTGACGCAGATCAACCTGCCCGCTTATCCGTACACGCCCAACGACCCGAATGGCGGCAAGGGCGGCAAGGGCGGCCTGATTGTGCCGGCGCCCGACGTCTGGAAGGTGGCCACCGGCTTCACGCGGCGGCGCACCATTGTCGCGAACGAAAAGTGCAACGCCTGCCATGTCTCGCTGGGCGTCGGTCCGGACTTCCACGCCGGCCAGCGCAACGACGCGACGAGCTGCAACTTCTGCCACAAGCCGAACCAGAGCAGCAGTGGCTGGTCGGCGAACCAGAAGGACTTCGTACACAGCATCCACGGCGCCGAGAAGCGCGGCGTTCAGTTCACCTGGCACGAGAAGTCGCCGACCGATGGTTATTGGAAGACGACGTATCCGGCCGTCCTCAACCGATGCGAGATGTGTCACCTGCCGGGCACAT
>VBLM01000431.1:1458-5554 GCA_005879095.1 Deltaproteobacteria bacterium | reverse complement strand
TGGCCGAGGGCACGGCCTACGGAGCGGGGTTTACCTTCAACGCGCTCACCGGCGCCAGCACCGAGGCCGCCTCTACAACGCTCATCATCTCGCCCATCGTGGCCGCCTGTTCGGCGTGCCACGACAGCCCGGCAGCCATCGATCACATGCAAACGAACGGCGGGTCATTCTGGGAGCCGCGAAGCGCTGTATCCGCCAAGCCGCAAGGGGAGGAATGCCTGATTTGCCACGGGCCGAATCGGATCGCGGGGATCAGCCTGGTGCACGTCGACAGGACGCCCTGAGGGCCGCATGCGCGCACTCAAGGGACTTCTGGTTGTGGCGCTGGTGGTCTGTTCCTGCTCGAAGGCGCGGCCGCTTCAGGGCGACCTGACGCAGCCGGTGAGCTGGGAAGAAGACATCGCGCCCCTCTTCGCCGCGCAGTGCAGCTCGTGCCACTCCGGCGCGGCTGCAGCGGCGGGATACCGGACAACCTCGTACCTCGAGGCGCTGGGTCCCGAGACCGCTCCGGTGGCGGCCGCGGGCGACGCCAACTCGCTCCTCTTGCGGACCATCGACCCCGCCCGCGCAGACGCCGTTCACGCTCCCGTGTCCGGAGCGTACGACAAGGCGCGGGCGTGGGTCGTGGATGGGCGGTTGTCCTTCTTCCGGTCCGAGGTGCACGAAGGTGGCATCCTCAATCCGCACGACCCTGAGTTCCATTCCAACCTGGTGCGCGCCAGGAACTGGAACTTCGCCACTTGCCAGAGCTGCCATGGCACCGACCTTGCCGGCGGCAAGGTGGGCGTCTCATGCCAGGAGTGTCACGCGTTCCAGATCAGCGCCGACGGCACGACCACCTGCTCGTCCTGTCACGGCAGTCCGCAGTCGCCTGCGCCGCCGCGCGATTTGTCCGGCAATCTTAACTCGTCCACGCGCGGCGTCGGCGCCCACCAGGCGCACCTGTTCGGCCGGACCTTCATCTCCGGAACGATCGCCTGCACCGCCTGTCACCAAGTGCCCGCGGCTGTCGACAGCCCCGGGCACCTGGATCATCCCAAGCCTGCCACCGTCAACTTCACGGGACTCGCCGTCGCCGCAGGCGCAACGCCTGTCTGGAACGGCACTTCGTGTTCCAACACGTACTGCCACGGCGGCGGTACGAACCTCGCCAACGACACGGCCTTCAGGCTGCGCACGCCGGTGTGGACGGCGGGGACGTCGCAGGCGTTCTGTGGATCGTGCCACGGGATTCCGCCGAGCACCCCCGCCCACGCCGGCATAGCCTTCCCCGACTGCGCCCGCTGCCACGCGAGCACGGTATCCCCGAACGGCACCATCCTGGTCTCCGGTCCACCCAACGCGCGCACGAGCGCGCACATCAACGGAGCGATCGATGTCACTCCGTAAGGCGCTCTTTCTCGCGCTCTTCGCAGCGGGCGCAGCGCGGGCGGATGGCAGCGCGACCACGCTGTTCGATTCGCGCCCGTACGTGCGCAACGGCGGTTACCAGGAATCTCCCATCTACGAGAGCTTCGCGCTCACCGCGCGCGGAGAAAGCGACCGCGATGCGTGGTTGCAGGACCTGCGCGTCGTCGCGCGCGGCTGGGGCCGGCTCACCCTCGGACCGCCGTTCGATGACCCGCATCCTGCAACGCCACCTGCTCTTGCGCGTGGGAAGGCAGCTCGCGGTCGGTGGCGCGGTCCGGGCAACGCAACTCGACGGCATCGCGGCGGATGGGGTGCTGACCAACGGGATCGGGGCGCAGGCGTGGACCGGTGTGCCGGTGCAGGCACGCTTCGATCGCTTCGAGCGCGGCGACTTCCTCACGGGCGGGCGGATCTTCTGGCGCAGGTCGTTCGATTCCGAGGTCGGCGCCTCGTTCGTATATGCCCTGCGCCGCGGCTACATCGCGCGCGAGGACGTCGCGCTCGACGGGAGCTGGACTCCTCTGCGCGCGGTGACCGTGAGCGGGCTCGTGCAGTGGAGCATCGAGGAAGAGCGCCTCGCCGAAGCCAGGCTGCAGGCACTCTGGCAGCTGAGTCCCAGGCTGCAGCTGGTCGCCGACGTCCAGCGGACGGCTCCCGATCTGTTCGTCGATCGCAGCGGAGAGATCGTCTATCGGCTGCTGCAGCCGCTCTCGCTGGAGGCCGACTGGCACTGGCTGAAGCTGGAAGGCGGCCACGGTCACCGCGCCGGCGCGCGCGCCACGTTCCGGACCGTGCAGGACGCATCGTACGGCGCCGAAGTGCGGCTGATCACCGAGCCGGACAACGGCTACAAGCTCGCGCGCCTGTTCGCCATTCGCAAGCTGCCGCGGAACGTGACGGTCACCGTCGATCTCGACGCGTACTGGCTCGAGCGCGAGATCAACGCGACCAAACGATCCTTCGTTGCCACCGTCACGGGCGGCTGGGCGTTCGCGCAGGCATGGGAGGCGATGATCGCCGGGTCGTTCGGCACGACGCCGTACTTCGAGCGTCGCACCGAGGCCATCGCCCGCCTGGTCTATCGTTTCGGGCTTCCCGGGGGATTCCGATGAAGCGCGCGCTCCTCGTCGGCGGCGGCGTGCTCGCCTGCGCGACCGCCGTCACCATCCTCGGGACCGATCCGGTCGGCGACGAGATCCTCTTTCCGCACTCCCGCCATCAGCAGGCGAAGGTCGAGTGCATCACCTGCCACGAGAACGTCTGGGATGCCAAGAGGCTGGCGGAGGACTTCCTGCCGAAGGAAGCGAAGTGCCTCGAGTGCCACAAGGAGAAGAAGGCCGACGGGCAGTGCAACTTCTGCCACAGCGACGTGCGCTACGCCGCTACCTGGCCGAAGCGCGAAGCGCGCCTGAAGATGGATCACTCGGCGCACATCGAGCGGGTCAAGGAGGACTGCTCGCAGTGCCACTCGCGCCTGTCCGAGCCGCGACATCCGGCGCCCCTGAGCGACGGCCACGCCGCCTGCCTCAAGTGCCACGACCACGCGGAGCAGTACTCCGATGCGCGGTGTGACACCTGCCACGTCGATCTTGCTTCGTACCCGCTGGTCCCGGTGTCGCAGGTATCGCACCAGGGCGACTTCCTTCGCCGTCACGCCAGCGTGGCGCGCTCTTCGCAGCAATCCTGCGGCACCTGCCACGAGCAGAACTTCTGCCTCGACTGCCATGCGAAGACGGCGATGGTGCCGGTAGAGACGAAGCTCGTCGATCGCCCCGATCGCCGGTTCATCCACCGGCAGGACTTCCTTGGCCGGCATTCGGTGGAGGCGCGCTCCGATCCGGCGTCTTGCCAGCGCTGCCACTCGACGAACACCTGCGAGACCTGCCATGAGAGCTCGCGCGTCTCCGCGGGATTGAGCGCCCGGGATCCGCACCCTCCAGGATGGTCGCTCCCTGGGTCGGGCGCGTTCCACGGCGATGCCGCCCGGCGGAACATCTCGAGCTGCGCCTCCTGCCACGATCAGGGCGCCCAGTCGAACTGCGTCCAGTGTCACAAGGTCGGCGGGATCGGCGGAGATCCGCATCCGGCGGGGTTCCGGTCCCGGCACAACGTCAATGAGGCGCGCAGCGATGGCCGCTGCATCGCCTGCCACTTCTGAAAGACATGCGCGCAGATCCTGCGTTCCACGGGCGACCCGTGGCGCAATCTGCGCGCAGCCTCGCCGAGGAACCGGCGGCGTGCGGCGGCGCGGTCGTTGCATCGTCCTGCCACGATGACACGACTACGACCGCCGACGCTGGATGCGCTTGTCCGCGAGCGCAAAGAGCACCTTGTGAAAAACACGCCTCCACGCGAGCGCATCCTCGATATCTTCCTGCACTGTTGAAGGAGATGACGTGGCCACCTTGATGGGCATCGACTTCGCCGCACTCTCGCTGAAAGACGCGCTCGACCTGGCCGTCCTGATCGAGGAGGAAGCAAAGGAGCGATACGAGGATTTCGCCCAGCAAATGGAACTGCACCACACGCCGGAGGCGGCGCGCTTCTTCCGCTTCATGGCGTCGAACGAGGAGAAACATCGAGCCGAATTGGCCGCCCGCCGGCGGACCCTCTTCGGGAGCGAGCCCGCCCGCGTCAATCGGGGGATGCTGTTCGAGGTGGAAGCGCCCGAGTTCGACGAGGTGCG
>VBLM01000431.1:0-1452 GCA_005879095.1 Deltaproteobacteria bacterium | reverse complement strand
CCCTTCAAGTGTCGCTTCGCGCGGAGAAGAAGGCTTGGGTCTTCTTCTCCGAGGCGGCGCCGAGAGTGCATGACGCCGCGGTGAAGGAGCTCTTCACCGAGCTGCGCAACGAGGAAGTAGACCACCAACGGCTCGTGCTCGCCGAGTTGGAGAAGACGCCGCCCGAATCCGCCCTCAAGCATGCCGACGTGGCGAACGAACCCGTGGCCCAGTAAAGAGTCCGCCATGCGCCTGGTCTCCGCCGCCGAGGCCGTAGCGGGCATCCGCTCCGGTCAGCAGATCTTCATGCACGGTGCCGCCGCCACGCCCTCCGTCCTGCTCGACGCGCTGGTTGCGCGCGCGCGAGAGCTCGAGGAGGTCCGCATCATCCATCTCCACTGCGAGGGACCCGCGCCGCACCTCGCGCCCGCGATGGCGGGACATTTCCGGCACCTCGCGCTGTTCATCGGCGCGAACGCGCGCGAGGCCGTCGAGGAAGGCCGCGCCGAGTACCTGCCGGTCTTCCTCTCCGATATCCCCAACCTCTTCGTCCGGCGCCAGCTTCCGCTCGATGCCGCGCTGGTCAACGTCAGCCCGCCCGACGCGCACGGCTACTGCTCGCTGGGCACTTCGGTCGACGTGGCGCTCCCCGCCGTCCGCACCGCACACACCGTGATCGCCCAGATCAACCGGTCGATGCCGCGGACACTGGGCGACGGCTTCGTCCACGTGGACGACATCGATCTGGGTGTCGAGGTGGACGTCCCTCCGTTCGAGCACTGCGCAGCCGAGCTGGGCGACGAGGAACGGAGGATCGGCACGCTGATCGCAGATCTGGTGCCCGATGGCGCCACGCTACAGATGGGCATCGGAGCGATTCCCGCTGCGGTGGGGCTTTCGCTTGCGGGGGCCGGCAAGAAGGACCTCGGCATCCATACCGAGATGTTCACCGACGTGGTGGTGGATCTGGTCGAACGCGGAGTGGTGACCGGGGCGCGCAAGGAGCTGAACCGGGGGAAGATCGTCTCCGCCTTCATGCTCGGGACCCAGCGCCTCTACCGCTTCGTGCACGACAACCCCGAGGTGGAGATGCGGCCAGCCGACTACACCAACGACAGCGCGGTGATCCGCCGTTTCCGGCGCATGGTGGCCGTGAACTCCGCCATCGAGATCGATCTGAGCGGCCAGGTCTGCGCCGATTCGATCGGCCGGCGGCTCTACAGCGGCGTGGGCGGGCAGATGGACTTCCTGCGCGGCGCCGCGCTCGCCGAGGAAGGTCGCGCGATCATCGCACTGCCGGCCACCGCGCTGCAGGGCCGCCGCTCGCGCATCGTCGCCGAGCTGGCGCCGGGCGCGGGGGTGGTGACCACGCGCGCGCACGTCCAGACGGTGGTAACCGAGTTCGGAGTCGCGCAGGGTGGTGACCACGCGCGCGCACGTCCAGACGGTGGTAACCGAGTTCGGAGTCGCGCA
>VBLM01000432.1 GCA_005879095.1 Deltaproteobacteria bacterium | reverse complement strand
CTGGGGCGGCGCTTGCACCGGCACGGCGGATTGCCGGTTCGTATTCGATCATCCGCCGATGCAGGTCAGCGCCGCTTTTTCGCCCTGAGTGTCAGCAGGACGTCGTCGCCGATGCGGGCGACGTCGCGGAGTTCCATGTCGCGCCTTTCGTCGAGGCCGGCCCAGGACAGTTCCTGCCGGCCGAAGACTTTCGGCGCGATGAAGAGCCGCAGCTCGTCCCACAGGCCTCGAGCGAGGAACTGGCCGTGGACGTTGGCGCCGCCTTCGACGAGCACGCTGGTGAGGCCGCGCCTGGCTGTCTGAGCAGGCGCGCTTTCGGCGGCGGCATGCCGAGAATGACGCGGAGCGGATTGCGGCCGTTGGGAACGCCCCGCACAGATAGCAACGGATCGTCGGCGCGCACCGTGCCTGCCCCGACGAGAATCGCGTCGAGCTGATCGCGCCAGAGGTGAACGAGCGCGCGCGACTGCTCGCCGCTGATCGTGCCGCCCGAGAGCTTGCCGTCGAGCGTGATCGCCGCCTTGAGCACGACCCACGGCAGACCCTGCGTGATGAACTTGAACCACGGTTCGTTCGACGCGTCGCACTCGTCTTTGGCGATGCCGGCGTGAACGCCGACGCCTTGTCTCGCGAGCACCCTCGCGCCGTGGCCGTCGACGAGCGGATTCGGGTCGTCGCTGCCGTAGAAGACGCGTTTCACACCCGCGGCGAGTATCGCTTCCGTGCACGGCGGCGTGCGTCCGATGTGGTTGCACGGCTCGAGCGAAACGTACAGGTCGGCGCCGCGCGCTCTCGAGCCGGCCTTGCGCAGCGCGATCACTTCCGCGTGCGGTCCGCCGGCCTTCTCGTGGTGCCCGCGCGCGATGACACGGCCATTTCGGACGACGAGCGCGCCGACCGCCGGATTCGGATGCGTCCGCCCTCGGCCCTTCTCGGCCTCGCGCAGAGCCAGACGCATGAGCTCGTCAGGGCTCACTTCTTCGGCGCGATCTTCCGCTCGGAGATCAGCTCTTTGAGCTCGCTCATGAATTCGCTCAGGTCCTTGAAGCTCCGGTAAACACTCGCGAATCGGACGTACGCGACCTCGTCCAGCTTGGCCAGCTCGCGCATCACCGATTCGCCGATGACCGAAGTGGGCACCTCTTTCTCGCCCATTTCCTGAAGGCGCCGCTCGATGCCGTCGACCACTTCCTCGAGCTGTTCGGCGGAAACCGGCCGCTTCTGGCAGGCGAGCTTCAGGCCCTCGAGCGCCTTCTGCCGATCGAACGCTTCGCGCCGCCCGTCCTTCTTGACCACCATCGGCAGGATCTCTTCGACCCGCTCATAGGTCGTGAAGCGCCGCTGGCACCCCTGACACTCGCGCCGCCGCCGAATGACGGCGCCCTGGTTCGACAAGCGCGAGTCGATGACCTTGTTTTCCAGCTCGGCGCAAAACGGGCACTTCATCGCGCCGACATACTACCAGTTGGGGACACCCTTCGGGGACACTCAATGGGGACACCCTCGCGTGGGTGTCCCCGAAGGGTGTCCCCGAAGGGTGTCCCCGTTAAGGTGTCACCAAACGCTTCGCGTAGAGCGGGAAGTGCGAGGCGAGTTCGTGGACGTCGCTGCGGACGCGGCCGATTTCGGCCTCGTCGTCCGGCTTGTCCAGCACGCGCATGATCAGCCGTGCGATGATCTTCATCTCGTTCGGCCCCATCCCGCGGGTGGTCAGCGCCGGCGTGCCGAGACGCAGGCCGGAGGTGACGAACGGCTTCTCCGGATCGCCCGGGATCATGTTCTTGTTGGTCGTGATGTGCGCCTTCTGCAGCGAGCTCTCGGCGATCTTTCCGGTCAGCTTCTTGGGCCGCAGATCGCAGAGCATGAGGTGGGTGTCCGTCCCACCCGCCACCAGCCGCAATCCCCCCTCGATCAACCCGGCGGCGAGCGCCTGCGCGTTGTCGAGGATGCGCTGCTGGTAGTCCTTGAAGTCGGGCTTCAAAGCCTCGCCGAACGCGACCGCCTTGGCGGCGATGATGTGCTCGAGCGGCCCGCCCTGGATGCCGGGGAAGATGTTCGAGTCGACCGCCTTCGCGTGCTGCTGCTTGCAGAGGATCAAACCCGACCGCGGCCCGCGCAGCGTCTTGTGCGTGGTGGTCGTCACCGCATCGGCGAGCGGCACCGGCGACGGATGCAGCCCGACCGCGACCAGCCCGGCGATGTGCGCGATGTCGACGATCATCACGGCGCCGACGTCCTCGGCGATCTCGCGCAGCTTGACGAAGTCGAGCGTGCGCGGATACGCCGACGCGCCGCCCAGGATGCAGCGCGGCCTGATCTCGCGCGCCAGCTTGAGCGCGGCGGCGTAGTCGATCGTCTCCGTCTTCGGATCGAGCCCGTAGTGGTGGATCTCGAAGAGCTTTCCGGAGAAGTTCACCGGCGAGCCGTGCGTCAGATGGCCGCCTTGCGCGAGCGACAGCGAGAGGATCTTGTCGCCCGGGCGCAGCAGCGCGAAGTACGTGGCCATGTTGGCCTGCGACCCCGCGTGCGGCTGGACGTTGGCGTGCTCCGCCCCGAAGAGCGCCTTGGCGCGATCGATGGCGAGCTGCTCGACCTTGTCGACGACCTCGCACCCGCCGTAGTACCGCTTCCCGGGCAGGCCCTCGGCGTACTTGTTGGTCAGGATCGAGCCCTGCGCCTCGAGCACCGCCTCGGAGACGAAGTTCTCGCTGGCGATCAGCTCCAGCCCCTCGGCCTGCCGCTGCGTCTCGTCGCGGATCAGGCGCGCAATCTCGGGATCGACCTCCGCCAGCGGCTGGTCCATGGAAGACGGCATCAACTCTCGTCGAGCTTCTGGAAGAGCACGACCGCGTTGGTGCCGCCGAACCCGAATGAGTTCGACATCGCGGCGCGGATGGGAACCTCGCGGGCCTTGTTCGGGACCACGTCGAGATCGCACTCCGGATCCTGATTTTCGACGTTGATGGTGGGCGGCACGATGCCGTGGTGGAGCGCCAGGGCGCTGAAGGCCGCCTCGACGCCGCCGGCCGCGCCGAGAAGGTGGCCGGTCATGCTCTTGGTCGAGCTGACCATCAGGCCCTTCCTGGCGAACTCGCCGAAGACGTTCTTGATCGCCTTGCACTCGGCGACGTCGCCCACCGGCGTCGAGGTGCCGTGCGCATTGACGTACTGGACCTGCTCCGGCGCGAGGTCCGCGTCCTCGAGGCAGAGCTTCATCGCCCGCTGCGCGCCCTCGCCCGATGGCGCAGTGATGTGGAAGGCGTCGGCGGTTGCGCCGTAGCCGGTCAATTCGCAGTAGATCCGCGCGCCGCGGCGGCGGGCGTGCTCCAGCTCTTCGAGGATGAGGATTCCCGCGCCCTCGCCGGGGACGAACCCGTCGCGGTCCTTGTCGAACGGCCGCGAGGCCTTTTCCGGCGCGTCGTTCCTTTCGGAGAGAGCGCGCGCGGCGGTGAAGCCGGAGATGCCGAGCAATGTGATGGTGGCCTCGGCGCCGCCGCTGATCATGAGGTCCACGTCGCCGTGCTGCAGGTGGCGCAGCGACTCGCCGATGGCGTGGTTGCCGGTGGCACAGGCGGAGACCGGCGCGTAGTTCACGCCCGCGGCGCCATATCGAATACTGATCTGGCCACCCACCAGGTTGACGATGATACTAGGTATAAAAAAAGGATTGACCTTGCGGTGGCCGCGCTCGACCGCGGTGATGTGCGTCTCTTCCAGCGTCGAGAGCCCGCCCATGCCCGAGCCGACGATCACGCCGCAGCGCTCGCCGAGCGGTATGTCGAGCGGGAGCCGGGCGTCCTCGAGCGCGAGCTTGGCCGCGGCGAGTCCGAACTGGATGAACAGGTCGTTGCGCCGCGCTTCCTTCTTGTCCATGAAGCGCGTCGGGTCGAACCCCTTGACCTCGCCCGCGAATCGAGACGGCAGCTGCGAAGCGTCGAAGCGCGTGATCGGCCCGATGCCGCTCTTTCCGGCAATCGCCGCCTCCCACGTCTCCTTCGTCCCGATCCCCAAAGGGGTGATCAGGCCCAACCCGGTGACGACGACTCTGCGCTCGACTCTCTGCACGCTACTTCTTGTGTTCGTTGATGAAGTTGATCGCGTCCTGCACGGTCTTGATGTGCTCGGCCTCTTCGTCGGGGATTTCGACCTCGAACTCTTCCTCCATCGCCATCACCAGCTCGACGATGTCCAGTGAATCGGCGCCCAGGTCCTCGATGAAGGCGCTCTCCGCCTTGATCTCGTCCTCGCCGACCCCGAGCTGCTCCGCGATGATGCTCTTGACCTTCGCCTCGACGGACATGGGCCGATCCTTTCGGTTTCGAACTGGCGCGGCTTGTAGCACGCTTTCAAGCGAGTTCAAGGGCGCTCGCATGACAATAGCCTTCCTACTGGCAAACCGCATTGATGCAGCGTAGAGCCGGCCCGCAGTCGAGGTCGCTGACGCACCGCTGGTTGGCCGCGTGGGTGACGCACTGGCCGTAGTAGCAGCTCTCCGGGTAAGGGCAGTCGCGGTTGTCGTAACACTGGGTGCTGGCGTTGCCACCCTTCTGACAGAGACCGACCCGGCAGATCTCGCCCTCCTTGCAATCCTTGTGGCCGGCGCACTGCACGGTGCAGTGGTTGTCGCGGCACTTGTAACTGTTCAGGCACTGCGGCTGGCCGTCGGGGCCGGGTTGCGTCCCGTCGCCCTCGCAGTCGCCGAACGAATGGAACTGACAGGTCTTTTTGCCCTTGCCGTCGTCGGCGCAATCGAGTCCGTACGCGCAGTCGCGCTGCTTGGTGCAGGCATCGTCGCGCAGCTTGAGCTTGGGCTGCGCGTCCGAGCAGGCGAACGCGAGCAGTACCGCACAGAGCGAGAATCTCACTTGAACACCTCGCCGAGCACGGCCTTGAGGCCCGCCGGGTCCTCCACCGAGTAGGTGCGCAGCCCCTTGTCGATGCGGCGGACGAGGCCGGCCAGCACCTTGCCCGGCCCCAGCTCGACCAGCGTGTCGACGCCGTTGAGGGCCATCTTCTGGATGGTCTCGACCCAGCGCACCGGAGAGGTGACCTGGGTGAGGAGCAACGGGAGGATGCGGGCCGGATCCGTATTCGGTTCGGCGGTCGCATTCGCGATCACCGGCGCGTTCGGCTGCTTCATCTGGACCGCGCCGAGCACGTCGGCGAGCCGCGGCTGCACCGGCGACATCAGCGAGCAATGGAAGGGCGCGCTCACCGGCAGCGGCATCGCACGCTTCGCCCCGCGAGCCTTGCAGATGCCGATGGCGCGGTCGACCGCCTGCGCATGGCCGGCGATCACCGTCTGCTCCGGGCTGTTGTAGTTGGCCGGCTCGACGACCTTGCCGGTCTCCTGCTTCTGCGCCTCTGCACAGGCTTCCTTCACGGCCGGCGCGTCGAGGCCGAGTATGGCGGCCATCGCGCCCTCGCCGGCCGGCACCGCTTCCTGCATGAACGAGCCGCGCGCGCGGACGGCCTTGATCGCGTCGGTCAGGGAGATCGCGCCCGCAGCCGTCAGCGCCGAATACTCGCCCAGTGAGTGGCCCGCGTAAAAGGCCGGAAACTGGAAGGATCCGCCCGCCTCCCGCACCAGCGCGCGGTGCGCCGCGATCGAGACCGCGAGGATCGCCGGCTGCGTGTTGGCCGTCTTGCGCAGCTCCTCGTCCGGCCCGTCGGCGATCAGGCGCGAAAGACCGCCGCCGAGCGCCGCGTCGGCCTCGTCGAGCGCCTGCCGCGCCACCGGATACTCCTGCGCCAGGGCCTGTCCCATGCCGACGTACTGCGAGCCCTGTCCAGGAAAGATAAAAGCGAGCTTCATTCGATCACCATTTCACCAGCGCGCTGCCCCATGCCATCCCGCCGCCGATCGCCATCATGAGCACAAGGTCGCCCGGCTTGAGCGCGCCCTGGCGATTCGCCTGATCGAGCGTCAGCGGCACCGAGGCGGACGAGGTGTTCCCCACTTCCTCGATGTTCAAATGGCACTTCTCGAGCGGAATCTCCAGCCGCTTCAGCACCGCCTCGAGAATACGGAGGTTGGCCTGGTGCGCGATGACGTGCGTCACGTCATTCGGCTTGTAGCCGTTGCGGTCGAGCGCCTCGCGCGAGCAGGCCTCGAGGACGCGGACCGCCGTCTTGTAGACTTCGCGGCCGTTCATCTTCACGTACTGCTCGCGCTTTTCGTACACCTCGGGCGAGAAGGGCTTGGCGCTGCCGCCGCCGGGGATGTTGAGGATGTGCGCCTGCGTCCCGTCGGTGTGCAGATGTGTGGAAAGGAGGCCGTGTCCCTCGCGCGTCTCGGCCACCAGGACCATCGCGCCGGCGGCGTCGCCGAAGAGGATGCAGGTGTTGCGGTCGCGCCAGTCCATGATCCGGGTCAGCAATTCGGCCCCGATGACCAGGACCGACCTGGCGCCGCCGCTCTTGATGAAGCTGTCGGCGATAGCCAGCGCGTAGAGCGACCCGGCGCAGGCCGCGCTGACGTCGAAGCAGGCGGCTTTGGTCGCGCCGATCTTGGCCTGGACGAACACCGCCGCCGCCGGGAACGGCATGTCGGGCGTGACCGTGCCGCAGACGATCATGTCGAGGTCTTCAGGCTTGATCCCGGCCATCTCCAGCGCCTTCCGGCTCGCCGCGGCAGCCATGTCGCTGGTCGCTTCGCCGGGCGCCGCCAACCGGCGCTTGCCGATGCCGGTCCGCTCGCGGATCCAGGCGTCGCTGGTCTCGATGCCGTACAGTTTCACCATATCGTCGTTGGTCACCACCTTCTCGGGGAGGTAGGTGCCGGTGCCGACGATTCGCGAGCGTTGCATGGGTGCTCCTGAAAGGGCGCGGGAGACTACAGCGGGCCGCTGATCCGTCAAGACGCAGCGCGCTGCGTAAAAAGTGTGGCGCCGCGCCTTGCCGCGGCAGTCAGATCCTCTTCTAACTGCTTCTGCGCAAAGAGTTCTGCCGCTGAAAGGGCGTTGAGGATGGCGCGGGCGGTCGAGCGGCCGTGCGCGAGCATCGCCACGCCATGGACGCCGAGCAAGGGAGCGCCGCCGATCTCCTCGTAATCCACGCGCTTGCGCACTTGCTCCAGGGCGGGTCCGAGCAGGAGGGCGCCCGCGCTGGCGACCGTCGAAGACTGGATCTGCCGCTTGAGCATCTGGCCGAAGGCCCACACCGCGCCTTCGGCGGTCTTGAGCAGGACGTTGCCCGTGAAACCGTCGGTGGCGATGACGTCGAAGTCGCCGGAAAAGACGTCTTTGCCCTCGACGTAGCCGCGGAATTCGATCTCGGGGTCCAGACGCAAGGCTGCGGCCGCTTTCCGGGTGAGGTCGGTGCCCTTGCCTTCCTCTTCGCCGTTGGCGACGACGCCGACTTTCGGTCTGGCGACGCCGAGGACTTTGCGCGCGTAGACCTCGCCCATCAGCGCGAACTGGACGATCTGCTCGGGCGTGCACTCGACGTTGGCGCCCATGTCGACGAGGACGGCGCGCCCCTTGACGGTGGGGAGCGAGCCGCCGATGCAGGGGCGATCGACGCCGTCGAGCCGGCCGAGGACGAACAGCCCGCCGGCCAGCACCGCGCCGGAGTTGCCGGCCGAGACCATGCCGTCCACCTCTTTGGCTGCCACGAGGTCGAAACAGACCTTCAGCGAGCTGTCCTTCTTCTTGCGCAGCGCCTGGCCGGGTTGCTCGTCCATCTCGACCACTTCGGAGGCGTGGTGGACGCGCAGCTCGGTCTCGCCCGCGCCGAGCCGGCGCAGCTCGATCTTCAGCCGCTGCTCATCGCCGACGAGGAGGACTTGCAGGCCGCGTTCGCGATGCGCGCGGAGGGCGCCCTCGACCGTGACGGCCGGAGCGAGATCGCCCCCCATGGCGTCGAGAGCCAACAACTAGTCTTCGGAGCCCTTCTGGACTGCTTTTCCCCGATACTGCCCGCACTTCG
>VBLM01000425.1 GCA_005879095.1 Deltaproteobacteria bacterium | reverse complement strand
CCCCGCGACTTCATTTGTTCAAGCCTTCTCTTGGCGCGCCTGGCAGGATTCGAACCTGCGGCATCCAGCTTAGAAGGCTGGCGCTCTATCCAACTGAGCTACAGGCGCCTGATCCCGCCCTGCCTGCACAAAAGTCGGGGCGAGAGGATTCGAACCTCCGACCTCCTGCGCCCAAGGCAGGCGCGCTACCAGGCTGCGCTACGCCCCGCAAAAAACGTTCCGGAAGTACACTGTCCCGGTCTTTCACGCAAGCAAGCTTATAACGCCCCGTCCCGGGCCAGCCGCTCGAGCAGCGGCCGCAGCCGGGTCAGCGCGCGGCCCCGATGGCTCAGCGCGTTCTTCTCGGCCGAAGGCAGTTCCGCCAGCGACCGGCCGGCTGCTTCGTTGGGATAGAAGATCGGGTCGTACCCGAATCCGCCGCTGCCGCGCGCCTCGTCGCCGATGCGGCCGTCCACCCGGCCCTCGGCGCGATAGATGTGCCGCCCGCCCGGTGCGCTCAACGCGACGGCGCAAAAGAAGTGCGCGCCGCGGCGGAATTCGGGCACGCCCTTGAGGCCGGCGAGCACCTTGGCGCGGCGCTCTTCGTCGGTCGGCGCATACCGTGCGCTGCGGACGCCCGGTGCGCCGCCGAGCGCGTCGACGCACAGCCCGCTGTCGTCGGCCAGCGTCCACAGACCGCTCTGCGCCGCGCACTCCGTCGCTTTGGCGGCGGCGTTGTCCTGGAAGGTGACGCCGGTCTCGTCGGGCGGGGGCAGGGCGGCATCCTGCAGGGTCAAGAGCTCGAAGCCGACCGGCGCGAGGATCTCCCGCACCTCGACCATCTTCCCCGGATTCGACGTCGCCACCAGCAGCTTCACTTCCGGAACGCCTCCTCGAGCGCCGCGAGCTGCTTCTGGTGCAGCTCGCGCAGCCCTTTCTGCGCCAGCTCGACCATCCCGGTCAGCTGCACGGGCGTGAACGGCCGCTTCTCGGCCGTGCCCTGCACCTCGAGCAGCTCGCCCGACGCGTTGCCGACCACGTTCATGTCCACCTCGGCGGCGAAGTCCTCCTCGTAATCGAGGTCGAGCAGCGTCTGCCCGCCGAGGATGCCGATGCTCACCGCCGCGACCGGCGCGCGCAGCGACTTCTCCCGCTGCATCCGCTTCAAAGCGATGCCCAGCGCGACGTACGCGCCCGTGATGGCCGCGGTGCGCGTCCCGCCGTCGGCCTGGATCACGTCGCAGTCGATCAGCACCTGCCGCTCGCCGAGCACTTGCAGATCGCAAGCGGCGCGCAGCGTGCGCCCGATCAGCCGCTGGATCTCCTGCGTCCGCCCGCTCTGCTTTCCTTTCGCGGCCTCACGATCGCTGCGGGTATGCGTCGAGCGCGGCAGCATCCCGTACTCGGCCGTCACCCATCCGCGGCCCGATCCCTTCACGTGCGAAGGCACCCGCTCTTCGGCGCTGGCGGTGCACAAGACGCGAGTGCGGCCGAAGCTGCACAGCACGCTGCCCTCGGCATGCTCGGTGAAGTTCGGCACCAGCGTGACAGTGCGAAGCTGGTCGGGACCGCGATCTTTTCGGGGCATGCGGGCTGCGGACTTACCGCGTCCCGCCCGGCGAGGCAACGGTCACCGGCGGCGGCGGCGGAGCCGGCTGCGGCTTCACCTGCGCGAACAGCCGGCGCGCGAGGACCTTGTCGGCGAAGTCCCGGACCCCGTCGGCGAGCGCCCTGGCGATGCGCGCCTGGTACTTGTCGCGGCCGAGATTGCGGCCTTCCTGCGGGTGGGAGATGAAGCCGATCTCGACCAGCGCCGAGGGCATCTTCGTCCCCGAGAGAACCAGGAACGGCGCCTGCCGCACGCCGCGCGACTGAGCCCGCGTTCCATGAATGACCTGGCGCTGGATGAACGCCGCCAGCGCCGCCGAGTCGTTGCGCGCCTGGCCGAGCGCGAGATCGTTCAGGATGCCTTCGACCTGCGTCGACGCCTTGGGCAGCGGGACCGCGTCGGGTCCGCCGTTTTCCAGCTGGGCCAGCATCCGCGCTTCGGCGTCGGTAGGGTCGGGTGAGAGAAAGTAGGTCTCGACGCCACGGGTGACCTTGCGGTCCTCGCGCATCTCCATCGAGTTGCAGTGGATGCTGAGGAAGACGTCGGCGCCGGCTTCGTTGGCGATGCGGACCCGCTCCGACAGCGGCACGTCGACGTCGCCTTCGCGGGTCAGAACGACCGTCGCGCCGGCCGCCTCGAGCAGTTCCTTGGTCTTGTTCGACACCGCGAGCGCAACGTTCTTTTCGACCAGGCCCTTGCGACCGTGCGCGCCATCGTGCGGATAGCGGCCGCCGTGGCCGGGATCGAGGACCACAACCAGCGATCCCTGCTCGGCTGCCAGAGCCGGAAGAGCGAGCAGGCAGGCGCTGGTCAGGGCGAAGAGGGCGCGCACGACCCCTGCAGCTTAGCAGAAGAGCGCAGTCAAATCGAAGAGTTCGACTTCATGCCCTCGCGAATTTTGCGAGCGGTTTCGGGGCTGAAGACGCTGATCAGCCAGTACACGATGCCGACCACCAGCAAAATCTTGAGACCCAGCCACGCCAGCGAGAGCAGGAGGCCGACGATTCCGCCCGCGAAGCCGAAGACGATCTTGACGCAAACCCAACCGATGAGGGCGACCACTGCGACTGTAGCGACGGTTCTCATATGTGTGCCTAACGCACCGGGGCAGCCGAAATTTCACCTTCGACGTCGATGCCGGGCTGTGCGCCCTTCACGCGGACGACCTCGCCGATCGCGGCTGCAGGCGCCCCGGCGTCGGCGAGCGCTTTCAGGATCTTCGCGGCCGACTTCGCGTCCACCGCCGCGAGCATGCCGCCGTTGGTCTGCGCGTCGGCGAGGACGAGACGATCCGGCGCGGTCATCTTCTCGGGAAACGTCGCCCGCTCGGAGACGAACGCCAGGTTCGCCTGCGTCCCGCCAGGCACGACGCCCTCGCGCGCCAGCTCGCGCACGCCGGGGAGGACGGCGACTTTCGCCGCGTCGATCCGGGCCCGGGTCTTCGAGGCGCGCATCGCCGAATCGAGATGGCCGAGCAGGCCGAAGCCGGTCACGTCGGTCAGCATGTGGACCGACTTGTAGAAGCGCAGATAGACCTCCGCCGCGGCGCGGTTGAGCTGCTTCATCTGTTGGGTCGCTTCCTTGATCAGCTCCGGCTCGGCGATGCCCTTCTTGATCGCCGACACCGCGATCCCGGTGCCGAGCGT
>VBLM01000423.1 GCA_005879095.1 Deltaproteobacteria bacterium | reverse complement strand
CGAGGCGGTGATGCCATGGCGGCGCATGGCTGCGACGTGCGCGACGCCGAACGCGATCAGCAGCAGCGGGAGGAGCATCGCGTGCACGGCGTAGAAGCGTGTCAATGTGAGATTTCCGAACTGGTGCCCGCCGGTGAGCAGCCGTTCCAGCGGCGCGCCGACGAGCGGCGTGGTTCCGGCGATGCCGACCGTCACCCGCGTCGCCCAGTAGCCGCGCTCGTCCCACGGCAGGAGCGACCCGGTGAGACAGAACGCCAGCAGCAGCGCGAGCAGGACGAGGCCGAGCCACCAGGTGACTTCGCGTGGCGCACGGTAGGCGCCGAAGAGCGCGGTCTGCAGCAGATGAAGGCCGGCGACCGCGAGCAGAAACGTCGCCCCCTGCGCGTGCAGGCCGCGCAGGATGTGGCCCATCGACGTCTGCTCGATGCGCGCGACCGACGCCCAGGCTGCCGGGACCGAGGCGGAATAGCTCATCGCCAGCGCGATGCCCGACGCGACCTGCGCCAGCAGGAGGAAAACGAGCGCGCCCGGTCCGGTTTTCCAGCCAGCCGTTCAGGTCTGCCTCCGCACTTTGGTTCCGGTGGCGAACTGAAGCGCCTGCACCAGCACGCGGCCGTCTTCGACTCGGACCGGGAGCGGATCCATCGCGCGCGGCGACGGGCCGCGGACGTACGATCCGTCGATCGCGAATCGGCTGTCGTGGCAGGGGCAGGCGAACCCGCCCTTCGGGTCGGGGCCGACGCCGCACCCGAGATGTGGACAAGTGCTGGAAAGAGCGAGGATTTTTCCGTCGGCGCCGCGGCGGAGCTAGACCGCGCCGAGGTCGACGAGCGTGGTGAAGAAGCCGTCACGAACCGCGATGCGGACGGTGCCTTTCAAAGGAACGTCGGCGCGCATCTCCTTTTCGCCGGCGACGTCGACCCAGGGCGCGTCTTCCTTGGAGGCCTTCCCGAGCAGCGGATCGACTACCGCGGCTGCGAGAGGCCAGAGGGCGGTTCCTGCCGCCGCGGCGCCGGCGCCGGTGGCGATTCCGGCCAGCAGCGCGCGGCGGCTCACTTCTCGTACCTCGCGAGGGCATTCTCGACCGCGTCGCTCAGCGCCTGTCGCGCTTCGGGCGGAGCGACGATCTCGGCTTCGCCAGCGAGCGAGAGCGCCTGCGAGACCGCGTACTGGCTGCCGGCGCTCTCGATCCAGGCGTCGACCGCGCCGCCGTCGACGCCGACGCAGCCGGCGAAAAGCGCAGCACCACCGGCAGCTCGTGCCCGCTGGGGAAGAAGAGTTGTTCGCGCTGGAACCGCGCCGGGTCGAGCGGGCCGGGGTCGGGAAAGGTCGCACCGGTCTCACGCACGGTCATGATCCGATCTACGCGGAAGGTGCGCTCGGCGTTCCGCGCCAGGTCGTGGCCGATCGCGTACCAGATCCCAGCGTGGTCGATCACGCCCTGCGGCTGCAGCGTGCGATCCTCGGGCGCGCCGCGGCCCTCCTTGTCGTACTCCAGGACGATTTCCTTGTGTTCTTCCGCGGCCTTGCGCAGCTGGGCCAGGATGGGGGCGGCGCCGCGCGGCACCGGAGTCGAAGTAGCGACGCGGCGAGCCAGGGCTGAATAGAGCTGGCGGGCAGCGGGCGTCAGCGTTTCGGTCAGCTTGGTCAACGCGGCCATCACCGCCGGGTCGGCGGGCGCGACCTCTTCGGCGGCCGCCGCCAGCGCCAGCGCTTCGACCGCGGTGAGCTGCGGTGGACGCGAGAACGACTGGTCGAGCGAGACCGTCACCCGCCCGCGCTCGTCGACGCTGATGTCGATCAGATCGTCGGGCGAGAAGGGCGGCCGGCCGATCAGGCCGAGCAGATCGATGTCGGCGCGAAGCTGCGCCGGATCGAGGCCCAACTCCTTGGCCAGCTCGTCGAGATGCGCTCCCGGCTTGCGCCGCGCGGCGGGGACCACGAGCAGAAGGCGGCGCAGGCGCTCGCGCTTGTCGTCGTGCGCGTCGGGTTTCGGCGGCCTCGTCTGCTTTGGCGCTGGTATCGATGCCGGCGTTTGCGCGGGCGGGGACGGCTCGGCGCTGAGACGCGCTTTCAGCGACCGGAGCGCGTTGACTACTTTCTCACGGGCCTGCGGCGGCGACTCGATCCAGACCCGATCGCCGAGCGAAAGAACCAACGGGATCAGGCCATCGAGGTAGCTGACCGACAGTTTTCCGTCGTGAGCGTCGAAGATCCGCTCGCCGAGCGGCTCGCTGCCGGGCGCGAAATTGAGCGTCACCGTCTGCGGCGCCGTGGCCAGCCACTGCCACGGCCGCCGGCCTGCGACCGCGCCGGCGTCGAAGCCTTCCGGCGTCTCGAAGTCGGGCGTGTTCGGCTTCTGCTCGTTGACTTCCATCGACTCCAGCCGGGCGACGAGGAAGACCCGCAGCGCCGTTCGCAGATGGCAGTAGCCGACCAGCCGCCAGGAGCCGCCGCGGAAGGCAAGGCCGTACGGATCGACGTCGCGCTCGGTGCGCTCGCCGGGCTTGCCGTCGAGCGTCGCCGGCGACTGGTAGACGATGTGCACCCGCTTGCGCCGCGCGACGGCCGTGCCGAGCGCGTGCAGCTTGCCGGGCAGCGACGGATCGCCGGGGCGGACGATGAGCAGCCGGCGGGCCGCGGCGGAAGCCACCGCCGTCTCGCCGCTGCCGGCGAGCGAGATCTTGCGCAGTGCGAACATCAGATCTTGGGCGAAGGGAAAATCGTGCGCCGCCAGGGCGGCCGCGCCCGCCGCGTAGAGGGCCGCGGACTCCTCCGGCGTGAGCTTCGGATCGGGCAGGAAAAACGCTTTACGATCAATGCGATAGCCACCCAGCTCGCGCTCGTCGAGGCGCTGTGGCTCGACGTACTCGATGGGCACGCCCAGCTGCAACAGCTCGGCCTTGTCGCGCTCCAGCTTGCGCTCGGCATTCGCCCGCGCGCCGCCGTACTCGTCGGGAAAGACCTCGCGCAGCTCGGCGAAGGAGACCGGTTCGCGCGCGTCGAGCAGGAGCGCAACGAGATCCAGCAGGCGCTCCGTCTTATCCATTTAAGACGTGGCTGCGGGGGCGGGCTCTTCGCCCTCGAGGGTCCACTGGATGGCGGCGACGTTGTCGCCGGGGATCTCGACCTTCTTGCCGGCGAGAGGGCCGTCCTCGGTGCCGACGACGAAGTAGCTGTCGCCCTCCTTGTCGATCCGCTGGATGCCCGGGCCGATCTGGATGACGGTGATGTTCGGGTGCACCGGGAATCGCAGGTACAGGATCTCGATCGACGCGGCCAAGGTGGCCTCCCTCTTGAAGTCGCTTTCTCGTACCCTCGCGGTCGGATCTGGTCAAGCGCGGTGTAGGGTGCGCGCGTCGCTATTTCCGCTGGGGTTTGGGGCGACGGATCTGCCTGCGAAGTGCCGCATTCACGGCTCGCGCCGTTGTGAACACCGCCGCGACGTCCGGAGCCAGGACGATCACCTTCGAACCCCGCGCAAATCGGGCGGCGTACTTTCCGCGCACGCCGCCGGAAAAGTCGTACTCCCTGCGAAGTTCGTCTGCGCTGCGCCGCCTGTTTCTAGCCGTTCTCATACGTTCGTCGCTCTCGCTTCGTCGCAACTCTAGCACTGATGATTCGCACGCGCCCTGCGCG
>VBLM01000422.1 GCA_005879095.1 Deltaproteobacteria bacterium | reverse complement strand
GCCATCTTGTTGTCGCGCGCGGTGTAGCGCGGCACGTCGAACGGGCAACCCGGCTCGCACAGGCCGCAGCCGATGCACTTCTCCGGATCGACGTCGACGATGCCGTTCTGGTACTGCACGATCGCGCCGGGCGCGGGGCAGGCCGCTAGGCAGCCCGGGTCGGCGCAGTGCATGCACTGGTCCTTGCGCAGCAGCCAGGCGAACCCGGTGGGGCCGGTGTCGACTTCACGGAACTGGATCAGGTTCCAGAAGTTGGGCTGCAGCGTCGGCGTCGTCTGGTAGGTGCCGATCTGCTCGGTCTTCACCAGCGGCAGATCGTTCCACTCCTGGCAGGCGACCTCGCACGCCTTGCAGCCGATGCAGATCGTGGTGTCGATGTACTTCGCCACGGTCGGCTGCTGACGCAGCATGGTGCCGCCGCCGCGCAGCGAGGCGGAGGAGCGGCGGATCTCGAGTCCCTGGATCGCGCCCATTTAAGCCACCCCCTCGACCTTCTCGAGCGTGACGAGGAAGGTCTTGAACTCCGGGGTCCAGGTGTTGGGGTCCATTGCCGACGGGGTGAGGAAATTCGCCAGCGGCCCGGTGTGCTTCGGATCGCCCTCGTATCCCCAGTGCAGCGGGAACCCGATGTGCCAGACCTGTTTGCCGTCCACGGTCAGCTTGCGCAGCCGTTTGGTCACCATCGCCACGCCTTCGATCGATCCGCGCGCCGACGTGACGCGCGCGCGGCCGCCGTTGACGATGCCTTTCTCCCTCGCCAGCTCCTCGGGGATCTCGATGAAGAACCCCGGCTGCAGCTGGTTGAGGATGTTCGTGTGATGGGTCCAGTAGTGGTAGTGCTCGGTGAGACGGTACGTGGTGCACACCACCGGGAACTTGTCGGCGGTGCCCAACACGTCCTTGTCCGACTTCATCTTCTTCGACCACGTCATCGCGGCCGGGCTCGGCGTCACTTTCGGGTGCAGCGGATTCGGGATCGCCGCCTCGATCGCCTCGTAGTGCTCCGCCATCGGCCCGTCGTTGAGCGAGGGCGCGAAGAGGCGGCCCACTCCTTCGGCGTTCATGATGAACGCGCCGAACTGGCCCGGCGGAGAGTCCGGCTTGATGTCGGGGACGTCGCCGACCCACTTCTCGCCGTTCCAGACGATCGACGCCCGCGACGGATCCCACGGCTTTCCCTCTGCGTCGGCGCCGGCGCGGTTGTACATGATGCGGCGGTTGGCCGGCCAGGAGAACGCCCACTGGTGGTACATGCCGAGGCCGTTCGGATCGGCGTTGTTGCGCCGCTGCGTCATGTTGCCGGCCTCGGTGTAGCAGCCGAGGTGCAGCCAGTTGCCGCACATCGTGCTGCCGTCGTCCTGCAACTCGGCGAAGCTCGCGAGCTGCTCGCCGGCCTTGCGGATGATCTTGGTCGGATCCTTGGGGTCCTTGATGTCCGCGAGCGCGCGGCCGTTGATCTCCTTGAGAACTTCGCCGAGGTCGGGATTGACCGGGTTGGTGTACGACCAGGTGACGTTGAGCACCGCCTCCGGCAACGCGCCGCCCTCCTTGCGGTAGAGATCGCGGACGGCGAGGAAGATGCGCGAGAGAACCTCCTGATCGGTCCTGGCCTGGCCCGGTGGATCGATCGCCTTCCACTTCCACTGCAGCCAGCGCGCCGAGTTGGTGAAGGTGCCGTCCTTCTCGGCGAAGCCCGAGCAGGGGAGCTGGAAGACTTCGGTCTGGATCTGCGACGCCGGAATTCCGCCGAACTGCTTCGTCTTCTTGTCGTCCCAGAAGGTGGCGGTCTCGATCGGGTAGTTCTCGCCGACCACCATCCACTTGAGCTTGGCGAGCGCGTTGATCATCTTCGCGCTGTTGGGCCCGATGCCGACCGGGTTCATGCCGAAGGTGATGAAGCCCTCCGGCCCGGGCTCCGTGCCGCCGGCGACGTTCCCTTTGTTGCCCCGGTACATGTCGTCGAAGATGAACATCCACGAGTAGTTGCCGTCGGTCTTCGGCAGCCACTGGTAGCCGAACTCGTTCTCCTTGGTGGCCGCTTTCCCGTACGTCGCCTTGAGCAGCGAAGCCATGAACTTGGGATAGTTCTGCCAGTAGTTCATCGTCGCCCACGTCTCCTTGTTCAGCGTCGTGGGCGTCACTTTCTCGAGGTAGGTCTTCAGATCGGTCAGCTCGCCGCGCGGCGTTGCCAGATAGCCGGGCAGGATCTCGAAGGTGCCGGCCATGTCGGTGGCGCCCTGGATGTTCGAGTGCCCGCGCAGGGCGTTGACGCCGCCGCCCGGCCGGCCGACGTTGCCCAGCACCAGTTGCAGCGTGGCCGCGGCGCGGATGATCTGCACGCCGACCGAGTGCTGCGTCCAGCCCAGCGCGTACATGATGGTGCCGCACTTCTGCGCGTTGCCGGTGGAGGTGACGACGTCCGCGACCTTGACGAACTCGTCCTTGGGCGTGCCGCAGATCCGCTCCACCATCTCCGGCGTGTAGCGATCGACGTGCTTCTTGAGCAACTGGAAGACGCAGCGCGGGTGCTTCATCTCCTTGTCGACCAGGTACGCCTTCGTCTTCGGATCGGCCTCGTACGCCCAGGCGGTCTTGTCGTACTGGCCCTGCGCCTCGTCGAAGCCGGAGAAGAGGCCGTCGTTGAAGGCGAACTTCTCGCCGATCACGTACGTCGCGTTGGTGTGGAGGCGGACGTAATCCTCGTGGAACCGGCCCGTCGTCAGCGCGTAGCGGATGATGCCGTTGAGGAACGCGATGTCGGTTCCGGGGCGGATCGGCGCATAGAGGTCGCTGACCGCGCTGGTGCGGGTGAAGCGCGGATCGACGCTGACCAGCTTGGCGTTGCGCACCTTCTTCGCTTCGATGGCCCACTTGAAGCCGCAGGGATGATTCTCCGCGGCGTTGCTGCCCATGATCAGGACGACGTCGGCGTTCTTGATGTCGACCCAGCCGTTGGTCATCGCCCCGCGGCCGAACGTGGCGGCCAAACTGGCCACCGTGGGACCGTGTCAAACTCTCGCTTGTGAATCCCGGTATGGAATTCCCAGCGCGGTGATGAACTTCCACTGCAGGAAGTTGAACTCGTTGGTGTCGGTGCAGCCGCCGATCATCGCCATGCCCGGCGTGCGGTTCACCGTCTGGCCTTTGGCATTCTTGGCCACGAAGGTCTTGTCGCGCGTATCCTTGACGTGGCGCGCGATCTTCGCGATCGCTTCGTCCCAGGTGATGTCTTCCCAGTGATCGGAGCCGGGTTTTCTCACCTTGGGTGACATCAGCCGGTTCGGATTGTTGATGTCGTCCTTCAGCGTCGCACCCTTCGGACACAGCGTGCCGCGGTTGATCGGCGCGTCGGGATCGCCTTCGACGTGGACCACCGACGGCGCGACGTTTTTCGCTTTGTCGCCGAGGGTATGGACGATGACGCCGCACGACACGGCGCAGTACGGACAGATGCTGCGCGTCTCGGTGGTGCGGGAGATCTTCAGCTCTCTCATCTCGGCGCGCGCACGCTTCAGATCGAAGCCCAGCGCAACCGCCCCCCCCACTGCCGCTGCCGAACCCTTCAAGAAGGTCCTGCGCTTCATGGGTGCATCCCCTTTGGTCGGATGCTGCGGGCGGGAACTTGCTCCCGAGGGGAATTGTTTGTCAATACACCGCAGTTTTGCAGCGTCGCCAGACGACAGTCTTTTGCGCACCACGG
>VBLM01000424.1 GCA_005879095.1 Deltaproteobacteria bacterium | reverse complement strand
CTTCTCGAGGAAGCGCGGGTCGATGCCGAGCTTCTGCGCCTTGTTGCGCGTGTAGGACAGCGCCGCCTGGCACGACTCCTTCATCACGTCGCCGAGCTGGCCGGTCAAGGTGATTCCGCCCTTGCCCTGCATCCGGGTGCACTCGATGAAGAGCAGGTCACCGCCCGCAGCAGTCCAGGCGAGGCCGGTGGCCACTCCCGGAAGCTCGGTGCGCTCCGAGGTCTCGACGTAGAACTTCTCGGGCCCGAGGATGATGTCGAGGTCTTCCGGCGTGATCACGCGCTTCGCCTGACTACCTTTGGCCACATCGACCGCGACCGCGCGGCAGACGTCGGCGATGGTGCGCTCGAGGTTGCGGACGCCGGCCTCGCGCGTGTAGCTGGCGATGATCTTCTGCAGCGCGCCGTCGGACAGCTCGATGTTCTCGATCGAAAGCCCGTGCTCCTTCACCTGCTTGGGAATCAGGTGGTTGCGGGCGATGTGCACCTTCTCCTCGAAGGTGTACCCGGGCAGCTCGATGACCTCCATGCGGTCTCGCAGCGGCGGCGGAATCGGGTCCAGCTGGTTCGCCGTGGCGATGAACATGATCTTGGAGAGATCGTACGGCACGTCGAGGTAGTGATCGGAGAAGCTGTTGTTCTGCTCCGGATCGAGGACCTCCAACAAAGCCGCAGACGGGTCGCCGCGGAAGTCGGCGCCGAGCTTGTCGATCTCGTCCAGCATCATGACCGGATTGACGGTGCTCGCCTTCTTCATGCTCTGGATGACGCGGCCCGGCAGCGCGCCGACGTAGGTGCGCCGGTGGCCGCGGATCTCGGCCTCGTCGCGGACGCCGCCGAGGCTGAGCCGGACGAACTTGCGTCCGGTGGCCCGCGCGATGCTCTGTCCGAGCGAAGTCTTGCCGACGCCGGGAGGCCCGACGAGGCACAGGATCGGTCCCTTCATGTCGTTCTTGAGCTTGCGGACCGCCAGGTACTCGAGGATGCGCTTCTTCACCTTCTCCAGCGAGTAGTGGTCGTTGTGGAGGACGCCGCGGGCGTTCTCGACGTCGAGGTTGTCCTCGGTCTTCTTGGTCCAGGGCAGGTCGGCGATCCACTCCAGGTACGTCCGCGCCACCGTGTACTCCGATGATGCAGTCGGAATGGATTTGAGCCGGTTGAGCTCCTTGTTGGCGACCTTTTCCACTTCCGGCGGCAGGCCGATCTTCTTCAGCCGCTCGCCCAGCTCATCGAGCTCTTCTTCCTCTTCGCCGAGCTCGCCCAGCTCTTCCTTGATCGCCTTGAGCTGCTGGCGCAGGTAGTACTCGCGCTGGGTCTTGGACATCTCGCCCTTGACCTGCGAGTCGATCTTCGAGCTGAGTTTCAAGATCTCGCGCTTGCGGTTGAGCAGCTCGAGGACGAGCTTCATCCTTTCCTTGAGATCGACCGTCTCGAGGACCTGCTGCTTCTCCTCGATCGGCACGTCGACGTTGGCCGCGATCAGGTCGGCGAGATGCCCCGGCTGGGTGATGCTCTCCACCAGCTCGGTGGCGGCCGCCGGCAGCTCGGGCATCATCTCGATGACCTCGCGCGCCAGCTTTTTCAGATTGATTCCGAGGGCTTCGACCTCGACCTCGTCCATCGAGGACTTGTCCTCGACGGCCTCGATCCGGGCCTTCAGATCGCCCATCTTGAGCAGCTTCACGATCCGCGCGACCGTCCCCATCTGGTGCAGGTCGGCGGCGCCCGGATCCTCTTCCTCGGCCTTGCGCTGCGTCACGACGCCGATCACCTGATCGTCGCGCACGGCATCCTTGATCAGCGCGATGGTCTTCTGCCGGCCCACCGCCAGCGGAAGCACACCGCCGGGAAAGAAGACGCTGTTTCGAAGCGGCAGGATGGGGAGGACGGCGGGAATGTCCTCCTTGTTGATGAGCCCCGGCGCGGCTGGGGTAACGACTTTGCCTTTCTCGGACATCGGTTTTTCTCCGTCCTGCGAAACTTGATTCTCCGTGTCTAACGGTAAACGCCCAATGTAGCCACAGGGGAGGCCCTGGCAAGCAACTGTACCATGCGTCCTTCCGCAGGCTTGACGGCACGGCGCGCCATCCAAACCTTGCCGCGGGGAAGGGTGGGGGCCCTCAGGATGCGGAGTGTCACTTCGGTCACGCTGCTCGTTCTCCTCTGCGCCTGCCAGAGCTACGTCGCCGTCCCTGTGCATCCAGTGACACTTGTCGCGGTCTCGCAGCGATCGAAAGTCCGGGTCGCGACCAAGGCCGACGTACTGCTGGTCGTCGACGACAGCCTTTCGATGTCCGGCAAGCAGCAGCGTCTCGCTGCCGCCCTGCAGAATTTCACCAGCCAGCTGGATGGGCTCCAGCCCCCGATCGATTATCAGGTCGCCGTAACGACTACCACTGTTTCTGAGCGGCTCGGAGCGTGCGGACCGGTGGGCGACCCGGGCGCGGCCGCGCAGTGCGACAGCGAATGGCAGGCGGATGGGTTCGCCTGCGACAGCGGCCTCGCCTGCTTCCGATCGTTTCCGTCGGCCGGCGAGTTTCACGGCACGGCGCTGCAGCGGAGCAGGTTTTCCGCCGCCGACTTCGCCTTGGCGCTGGCCGGCGAGGTCCAGGTCGGCGTCGGCGGCGCGCGCCAGCCGCAAGGCCTGGAGGCGATGAAGCTCGCCCTGGGACAGCCGGGCTTCCTGCGCGATGGCTCCAAAGTCGTCGTGGCGTTCTTCACCGACGCCGAGGATTGCTCCGATCCCTCCCACCGCCTCTCGATGCTGGTAAAGGACCCGTCGACCGGCAACGTGATCGACAAATGCGCCCAGGAGTCGGCCGCGGGCTTCAGCGGGTCGCCCTCGCTGGAGCCGGTGGCGAATTACGCCAACTTCCTGCGCGGATTGCGGAATTCCGACGGCTCGCCGAAGGAGATCGAGGTCGGCTCGGTCGTTTCGCTGGCCGACGGGACGCAGGACCCAGGGCTCTGCGCGAACCCCGCCTGCGACACGGCTTGCGACTCGCAGTCGGCCTGGACCGCGTGCGAGAAGCGGTGCGATCAGGCGCCGACGTTCCAGATCTGCATGGCCGACTGCAAGGCGGAGTGCCACACGTTCTGCGGCGGCCAGGTCCCGGGCCGGCGCTACCTGGAGCTCGCCTTCGCTTTTTCGGGCGTGGCGGCCAACGTCTGCAGCGATGACGTTTCGCCGGCGATGTCGAAGCTGTCGGCGGTGATCGGAATTCCCAAGCAGATCCAGCTGCGCGCGCGCCCATCGGCGGCGCAGTTCCTCGTCGTGCGGGTCGAGCGGGGCGGCCGGTCGATCGCATGCGTGCCCGGACAGGACTACGATTTCATCGACGGGACCGACGGCATGTTCGTCCACTTCGACGGCCAGTGCGTGCTGCAGCCCGACGACACCTGGGACA
>VBLM01000421.1 GCA_005879095.1 Deltaproteobacteria bacterium | reverse complement strand
GCCCGGATGCCGTCGGCGTTGTAGTAGTAGCCTTGCCAGACGGCTTCCTGCGCCTGCGCCGACCAGCGCCGTCCACCGCTCTCGAGGTCGAGGTCGACGTCGGCCACTTCCTGCCCGATCGGACAGCCGAATTCGGCCAGCACGATCAGGCAGGGAAAGAAGAGAAACCAGCCGCGCTGCCGGTGGAGATTCGCGCGCAGCCGGAACCGCGCCGGCTGATCGCCGTTGCGCAGCGCGGTCTGCATCACCTCGGCCAGCTCGTGCCGCAGGGCCGGCCCGCTGGCGAGGATGATCGGCTCGGCGCTCGTCACCACCACTTCCGAGGCTTCTTCGTCGACCAGTCCGCCGGGAAGCGCCGACGTGTTCCATGCGCGCTCGTGATAGTACTCGCCGAGGGTGGAACACCCGCAGAGGAGGACGGCGAGCATCGCCATGCGCATCGCGTCCATCGTACAACAAGCGACCTCCGGGAGCGCCATTTGAGCACCTTGCGCGAGGAGGTCGAGCAGGAATTCCGCGATCTGCGCGACCGGATCTGCGCCCGCCTCGAGGCGCTCGAGCCCGCCGGCGCGAAGTTCCGCTGCACACCGTGGCAACGTCCCGGCGGCGGCGGCGGCGAGATGAGCGAAATCCGCGGCGATCTCTTCGAAAAAGGGGGCTGCAATTTCTCCGCGGTTTCGGGCGATCGCTATCCGGGCGTGCCCGAAGGCCGTGTCGCCGAGGGTGACGCCGCGCTCGGCATCCAGCCGCCGCGCGCCGAGGAGATGGCCGGCAAGCCTTTCTTCGCCGCCGGAGTATCCTTGGTGATGCACCCGCGGAATCCAAACGTGCCGATCGTGCACATGAACGTGCGGTACCTCGAGGTCGGCGACGTCTTCTGGTTCGGCGGCGGCATGGACCTGACGCCGTTCAAGGCGTTCGACGAGGACACCGCGCTCTTCCACGCCGTGCTGCAGAGCGTCTGCGGTCCCGAGCGCTACGCGCGCTTCTCGCGCTGGGCGAAAGAATATTTCTTCATCGCGCACCGGCACTCCGAGCGCGGCGTCGGGGGTGTGTTCTTCGACTACCTGCGCGGCGAGGAGAGCTGGCCGTTCGTCCAGGCGATCGGCGACGCTTTTTTGCCCGCCTACACGCCGATCGTCGAGCGCCGCCGCGACACGCCGTGGACCGAGCTGGATCGAGCGGCGCAGCTCAAGTGGCGGGGCCGTTACGTCGAGTTCAACCTCATCTATGACCGAGGCACGATCTTCGGGCTGCGCAGCGGCGGAAACGTCGAGGCCATCTTCATGAGCCTCCCGCCGCTGGCGAGCTGGTGAAGCTCTCTCCGTTGTGAAGGATGACGAAGGGCGCGTCGCCCATCGCGGCGCGGAGCCTGGCCTCGGCGTCGCCGTCGCCTTCGTCGCCCTGCGCGAAGGTGCCGAAATGGATGGGGATGTCGGTGCGCGCCTGGATCACCCGCGCCGCCAGCACGGCCTCGCGTGCGTCCATGTGCACCGCGGCGAACAGCTCGCGCGGCGAGCCCGGCGCGATCGGCAGCAGCGCGACCAGCGGCGGGCCGAATCGATCGGCGATCTGCTGCAGATGCGGGCCGTATCCGGTGTCGCCGGCGAAGTAGACGTCGCCCTGGTGGGTGCGGACGACGAACCCGAGCCACAGCCGCGCGTTGTCGTCGCAGGGGCCGCGCCGGCAATTGTGGCGCGCGGGCACGCCGTAAATCTTGAGGTCGCGCGCAGGCGCGATCCATTGCCACCAGTCGAGATCGGTCACCCCGTGGATGTCGTTCTCCGCCAGCAGCGCGGCCATGCCCAGGCCGGCCACGATCCGCGGATGGTGCTTGCGGACGATCCTGCCCAGCGTCTCGACGTCGAGATGATCGTAGTGATCGTGGCTGAGCAGGATCACGTCGATGGGCGGCAGGTCCTCGAGCCGCAATCCCGGCGGCCGGTGGCGCCTGCGGCCGAGGTAGCGCAAGGGGCCGGCGATCTCGCCCCAGATCGGATCGGTGAGCACGTTGAAGCCCGCGATCTGGATCAGCACCGTCGCGTGGTTCACCAGCGTCACGCGCAGGCCCTCGACGCGCTGGGGCGGAGCGGGCGCCGGCGGCGCGTCGGCGAACTCCGGCCACGCCCCCTGGTGCCGGTGCCACCTCCACGACACGATCGTCATCGCGTCGGGCGCGGTCCCGGGCATCTGGTTGTGGAACCGGTGGCCGTCGAAGTGATCGCTCTTGCGGCCGTGCCAGTGCGGACCGGAAAACTCGCAGCATGCGGCCAGCGCTGCGGCACAGAGCACGGCGAGCGGGCGCATCATCGGATCGTAGCAGGTTGACACGGGTTTCCACTGCAACCTACAACCCGCTGACCAATGGCTGACCAGCTGGACGAGCTCGCGTCGATCATCGCGGAAAAGGCCCTGCAGCGCATGCGCGGGCCGGACTTCGCGCGCATCGGCCGCGAGGAGCCGACCTGCTCGACGCCGGCGCCGCGTGCGGTCACGCCCGCCGAGACGCCGAAGGAGTGCAATACCGAGGGATGCGCGCCGTGCGAGGAGTACCAGCTGTGCAGCGCGCGTGAGCTGTATGGAATCGGCACCGCGCGGTTGTCGCCGTTGGCGCTGCGCACCAGCCGCGATCTGGCGCCCTACATCGATCACACCCTGCTCAAGCCCGAGGCGACGCGCGACGACCTGGTCAAGCTCTGCGACGAGGCACGCAAGTACGGCTTCGCGACCGTCTGCGTCAATTCGTCGAACGTCGGTCTCTGCTCGCGGCTCTTGCAGGGGAGCAGCGTGACTGCCATCGCCGTAGTCGGCTTTCCGCTCGGCGCCGGAACCACCAGCGCGAAAGTGTTCGAGACCCGCGAAGCGATCCGCGCCGGAGCCGGCGAGATCGACATGGTGATCAACATCGGCCAGCTCAAAGCTCGCAATTACGGCTTCGTCGAGTGCGACATCCGCGAGGTCGTGCAGGCGGCGAAACCGAAGCCGGTCAAGGTGATCCTCGAGACGGGCGCGCTCACCCGCGACGAGAAAGTGATCGCCTGCGCGCTCGCGAAGGCGGCGGGCGCGGCGTTCGTCAAGACCAGCACCGGATTCGGTCCCGGCGGCGCGACTGCCGAGGACATCGCGCTCATGCGGGGCGTGGTCGGCGACGACGTCGGCGTCAAGGCGAGCGGCGGCGTGCGCACCACTGCCGACGCGCAGAAGATGGTGGAGGCCGGCGCGAACCGGCTCGGCGCGAGCGCCAGCGTGGCCATCGTCACCGGCCTGCAACCGGTGGCAGCCGGCGCCGGAAAGTACTGACCCATGGGCCGGTTCGTCGTGCTGGTGATCGACTCCTGCGGCGCCGGCGAACTGCCCGACGCAGCCGCCTACGGCGATGCCGGTTCGAACACGCTCGCCAACTGCGCGCGCCGTGTCGGCGGCCTCGAATTACCGAATTTGCAAAGCTGGGGCCTCGGCAACATTACCGGAATTACCGGTTGCCCTGCTGCCGACAAGCCGCGCGCCGGTCACGGCCGGATGTCGGAGCAGTCGGAGGGCAAGGACACCACGACCGGCCACTGGGAGATGATGGGGATCGTCCTGCAGAAGGGCTTCACCACCTTCCCCAACGGCTTTCCTCTCCAGCTGATGCAGGAATGGATCAAGCTCTCCGGCGCGCCCGGCTGGCTCGGGAACAAGCCCGCCAGCGGCACCGTGATCCTCGACGAGCTGGGCGAGGAGCACCTGCGCACGGGATTGCCCATCGTCTACACCAGCGCCGACAGCGTTTTCCAAATCGCCGCAAACGAAGCGCGCGTGCCTTTGCAAACTTTGTACAAATGGTGCGAAGCGGCGCGGACCGTCGGCAAGCCGTACGGGATTGCGCGCGTCATCGCGCGGCCGTTCGTCGGCTCGGTGAAAGGCCAGTTCAAGCGCACCTACAATCGCCACGACTTCTCGCAGCCGCCGCCGCGCACCACGCTCGACGTGCTCGCCGAGCGCGGCGTGCGCACCGTCGGCCTCGGCAAGATTCCCGATATCTACGACGGCCACGGCATCGCGCAGTCGATCCACACCGAAGGCAATGCCGACGGGTTGCGCAAGACGCAGGAGATTCTCAGCGGGCTCGAGAGCGGTTTCCTCTTCGTCAACCTCGTCGACACCGACATGCTCTACGGCCACCGCCGCGATCCGGTCGGCTATGCCCGCGCGCTGCGCGAGATCGACGCGGCGCTGCCGGGTGTCGCCGGCGCGATGCGCGACGGCGACGTGCTGGTGCTCACTGCCGATCACGGCAACGACCCGACCTTCCCCGGCACCGATCACACCCGCGAATACGTGCCGGTCATCGCCTGGTCGCCTTCGCGCTCGCAGGGTGCCGACCTCGGCGTGCGCGACAGCTTCTGCGATCTGGGCGCCACCGTCGCCGAGTTTTTTGGCGCTCCCGCGCTGCGCGGAAAGAGCTTCCTCCCGGCGATCCTGTGAGCGAAGAGCTGCCGGGAATACCGGAGGCGCCCCGCCTCGAGGCGCTTTTCAAATTCGCCCACGGCCACCGCGTGCGGTACGAGGAAGTGGACGCGCAGGGGATCGTCGGCAGCGCGGCCTGGATTTCGCTCCTGCAGCTCGGGCGTATCGAATACATGCGCTACCTCGGGCTGCTGCTCGAGGGCGGCAATCGCGCGCCGGTGCAGGCGGTGGTGCGGCGCACGGTCGTCGATCACCTGGCGCCGGCGCGGTTCGACGATCCGCTCGCCATCCGCGTGCGGACGGCGCAGCTCGGCCAGCGCAGCGCGCGATTCGAGTACATCGTCGACAACGTCGAGACCGGATTGCGGCCGGTGGTCGGCGAGACGGTGATCGTCTGCGTCGAGATAGCGACCTTCCGCAGCAGTCCGTGGCCGGAATTCTGGCGCGACCGGGTACGCGAGTTCGAGGGCGAAAACCTGATCCTCGGCCAGCGCTGAATCTACCGGCCTTCCGGTTCGTACGGCACGCCGTCGGCGGCGGGAGCGCGGGTGCGGCCGATGCCCAGCGCGAGCACCAGCAGGGTGAGTACGTACGGCAGCGCGAGAAAGACGCCCTCGAGGCGCAGGTCGGCGGCGTGCAGCGAGAAGCTCAACTGCCGCTGCAGCGCGTCGGCGGCGGCGAAGAAAAAGGCTGCGCCCGCCGCGCCAAGGGGCGTCCACTTGCCGAACACGACCGCCGCCAGCGCCATGAAGCCCTGGCCGGCGGGCATGCGCGAGTCGAACTGCCCGAGGATGCCGACCGAGAGCGTCGCGCCGCCCAGACCCGCCAGCACGCCGCTTCCCAGCACGCACCAGGCGCGCAGGGGGAGAACGCGCACGCCGAGCGTCGCGGCCGCGCGCGGATGCTCGCCGACCGCGCGCACCCGCAGGCCGGCCGCGGTGCGCGAGAGCCAGAAGTAGAAAATCAGCGGCACGATCAACGCCGCGTACGCCATCGCGGTGTGGCCGAACCGATCGCGCGGCAGGGACGGCGAGGGCGGGCTGACGCCGGCCGAACCAAATACCGACTGCAAGAGGTACGTGACCAAGCCGAGCGCGACGAGGTTCAACGCGACGCCGCTGACGACCTGGTCGGCGCGAAACCGCAGCGAGAGCAGAGCGTGCACGGCTGCCGATGCCGCGCCGGCGAGTGCGCCGCAGAGGAGGCCGAACCACGCAGAGCCGGAATAGATCGCTCCGGCCGCTGCCGCGAACGCGCCGAACCGCATCATTCCCTCGAGGCCGATGTTGACCACGCCGGCGCGCTCGCTGAGCACGCCGCCAAGAGCGGCAAGCACCAAGGGTGGCGCAAAATCGAGAATCTCGTTCACGGCTGCACTGTCGGGATCGGAGGAGCGGCGGCGGCGGGCTCGGCGGCCGAGCGGCGCAGGCGCTTCCACAGCGGCAGGAAGATGCGTGGCGCGGCGACCAGCAGGACCGCGATGCCCTGGATCAATTCGGCGAACGACGGATGGATTCCGGAGAGCTGCAGCCGGGTCGCGCCCGCGCGCACCGCGCCGAAGAAGAGACCGGCGATGGCGGTGCCCGCGGCGGTGCCGCCGCCGACGAGCGCGACCGCGATGCCGTCGAAGCCGTAACCGGTACGGAAGACGCCCGGGTACTTGTGCTCGGTCCCGAGGATGAGGAACGCACCGGCCAGTCCAGCCAGCGCGCCGGACAGTGCCATCGCTTCGCAGACGCGCCGACCCGAGGGAATTCCGCTCGCGTGTGCCGCTTCGGCGCCGGCGCCGACCGCGCGCCATTCGAATCCGCGCCGCGTGCGGGTGAGGAGGAACCAGACCGCCGCGGCGATCGCGAGCGCGAGCGGAAAGCCGAGGTCGAGGCGGCTGCCGGGGATCAACCTGGGAAGCCATGCGGCGTGCGCGATCGGCTCGGTCCCCGCCACGCTGATCGACGCGCTCCCGGTCGCGGCGCTGAGCGGGCCGGCCACCAACCAGCCGTGGACGAGATGGATCGCGACCCAGTTGAGCAGGATGGTGCTGATCACCTCGTGCACGCCGCGGCGGACTTTGAGCGCGCCGGGGATGAAGCCCCAGGCGCCGCCCGCAATCGCGGCGGCAGCGAGGCTCAAAGGCAGGGCGAGCGGGTTGTCGAATCGGCCGACGACCGCTGCCGCGAGGCCGCCCCAGATCAGCTGACCCTCGGCGCCGATGTTGAACAGGCCGACGGTGAAGGCGACCGCGACCGAGAGACCGGTGAGGATCAGGACCGCCGATTTGATCGCGGTCTCTCCGAGCGGGCCCGGTCCTGCCAGCGCGCCGGAAGCGAGGTTGCCGAAGCCGGCGAGCGGATCGCGCCCGCTCAGGGCGATGGCGACGAAGCTGACGAGAAGGGCGGCGAGCACCGCGGCGACCGCGCTCCAGAGTGGATCGCGAGCCGCCGTAAAAAGCCGGTTACGCATGCGCTTGCGTCCCCAGCATCATGCGGCCGAGCTGCTCGTCAGTGGCGGTTGGGGCGGCCTCTCCGGTGGCACGGCCGTCGTAGAGGACGAGGATGCGATCGCTGAGCGCGCGCAGCTCGTCGAGGTCGAGCGAGATGACGAGCACCGCCGCGCCCTTGGCGCGCGCGTCGCGCAGCGCGTCGTGGACGCGGCGGGAAGCGCCGAGGTCGAGGCCGCGCGTCGGCTGTACCGCGACCACCAGCCGAGGCGGCGCGCCGCCGGCGAGCTCGCGCGCTGCGACCAGTTTCTGCTGGTTGCCGCCCGAGAGATCGCCGGCGCGGGCGAGCGGCTCGGGAGGGCGGACGTCAAATTCGCCGATCAGCCTTTCCGCTTGGGCGCGGCGGCCGAACTTGTCGATCAGCGCGCCGCGCGCGTAGGGCGGATCGCGCTGGCGGCCGAGCGCGAGGTTTTCCTCGACGCTGAGGTGGAGGCAGAGGGCGCGGCGGTGGCGGTCTTCGGGGAGATGGACGACGCCGGCCGCGCGGGCCGCGCCGGGATCGGGCCGCGCGGCGACGCCGTTGCAGAGGAGGGTGCCGCCGAAGGGGCG
>VBLM01000420.1 GCA_005879095.1 Deltaproteobacteria bacterium | reverse complement strand
CGCGGGCTGTACCTGCATCCGGGCGCCGACTGCGCAGGCCGGATCGTCGTCGAGCCGATCGGCATTCCGTCCCAGCTGGAAGCAAAGCTGAGCGAAAAATCGTGCGAGCTCGTCGATGAGGACTGGGCCCGGGAGCACCTCGCGCCGCGGCCGCGCAATTCGCACAAGAACGACTACGGCCACGTGCTGGTCGTCGCCGGCTCGCAGGGAAAGAGCGGCGCCGCGGCGATGGTCTGCGAAGGCGCGCTGCGCGCCGGCGCGGGCCTGGTCACGCTCGCGCTGCCCGGCGACGGTCCGCTCGGCGCCAGGGATCTCGAGCCGCTGAAAGCAGCCTTGAAAGGCAAGAGCGCGCTCGCCGTCGGTCCCGGCATCCCGCGCGGCCCGGAAACGGCGGCGCTGATCGGCGCGCTGCTCGCGCAAGCCGAAGCCACCGTCGTCGATGCCGATGCGCTGAACGCTCTCGCCGAGCATCGCGGAGAGATCGCCGGCTGGGTCCGCGCCGCGCCCAGCCCGCCCGTGTTCACGCCGCACCCGGGCGAGTTCGCGCGGCTGACCGGTGAGGAAACGGAGCGCATCCTCGCCGACCGCATCGACGCCGCGACCAAAGCCGCGCAGCGGTTCGGCGCGCACATCGTGCTGAAAGGTGCGCATTCGGTCATCGCCGACCCCGACGGCGCGAGCGCCATCTGCCCCGCCGGCAATCCCGGCATGGCCACGGCTGGCACGGGTGACGTGCTCACCGGAATCGCGGCCGCCGTCCTGGCACGGCGCGGCGGCGCCGGAGGAACCGGCGATCGCGCGCGGCTCGCCGTCTTCCTCCATGCCTTTGCCGGCGACCTCGCCGCGGCCCAGCTCAGCGAGACCGCGCTCATCGCCACCGACATCGCGCGCATCGGCCTGCCGCTCGTGTTCCGCCGCCTCGAGGCATGAATCTTCTGCTCAAGTCGCCCGCTGCGACGCGCCGCCTCGGCCTGAAGCTGGGCGCCGCGATCGAGCCGGGCGATTTCATCGCGCTCACCGGCGATCTCGGCGCCGGCAAGACCGTGCTGGTCAAGGCCATCGCCGAGGGCGCGAAAGTTCCCGAGCCCGCCACCTCGCCGACGTTCGCGCTGGTGAACGTCTACCGAGGCCGCATCCAGCTGCAGCACCTCGATCTCTACCGCCTGACCGGTCCCGCCGAGTTGTTCGCGCTCGGCTTCGACGATCTGCTTGCGGAGCCTGCAGCCACCGTCTGCGAATGGGCCGAAAAGGCCGAAAAGGCGCTCCCGAAGGACCGCCTCGACATCGCGCTCGAGCACGCCGGCCCCCGGAGTCGAAAAGCGCGTCTGACCGCAACCGGCGAGCGCGGAGAGCGCCTGCTCAAAGCAGCGACGACACGCTGAGGCGCAAATCGGGATCGACCGCGACCAGCGCGTCCTCCGCCAGCAGCCGCCACGCGCGCTGGCCTCCCGGCGGCGGCTCGCCGGGCTCCTCGCTGGCGATGGCGACGTACTCGCCGTCCGCGGACGAGACGAACAGCGTCCGCCCGCGCCGGCAGGCGACCATCACCCGGCCGTCGGTGGCGAGAAACGTAGTCGACGCCTCGGCGGCGATCTGACGAACCGCCGCCGCCGTCTCGGCGAGCGCCACGGCCGCCGATTCGGCGTCCGCTTCATCGGGCGAGCAGCGCCGCCGCAGCCGGCTCAGGAAGAGCAGGAAGCACCGCTCGCTGTCGGTCTCGCCGTGCAGCGCCTCGCGCAGCGAGGGATCGATCAAGGCCTCCAACGGCCCGCGGACCTTGTCCCAGTCCGGCACCGTCCCGTTGTGCGCGAACAGCCACGCCCCCCGCTGAAACGGATGCGTGTTCTCCTGCGCGACCCGCCCTACGCTCGCCTTGCGCACAT
Organism: Deltaproteobacteria bacterium; assembly: GCA_005879095.1. Classification (GTDB taxonomy): domain Bacteria; phylum Myxococcota; class Myxococcia; order Myxococcales; family 40CM-4-68-19; genus 40CM-4-68-19. Next base: position 3,757 of record VBLM01000420.1, on the reverse strand, counting down.
GGGCCAGCACCGTCTGCGCGCTGACGTAGTGCGAGAGCTTTTCGAACTCCTGGTCGCCATGGGCAGGGGTAAGACTTCTCACTACACGTGGCGCGCCGTTTTCGTACCACCCGAGGCCCCATCCGTCGGGGTGCTCGCGGCTCTGCACGCGCAGGGCGTTCGCGCCGTGGAACAGCTCGTGCGAGACCCTGCCGGGCTGCCGGGTGCGCGACCCGAAGAGGCGGCACATGCCGCCATTGTACAACTTTCTTTTGGAGCTGCCGGGGTTTGCATGGGAGGATGGACCGATGCTGGCGGCGCTCGCAGCGCTGGTCCTCGCGGCCGGCAATGCTCCTGTTGCCCACGAGGCGCGGCCCGTGGTGGCGCTGATTCCGCTGCATCCGCTCGGGGTACCGCCCGAGCTGGTGCACGCGCTCCAGGTGACGCTGCGCAACGAGCTCTCCGCGCTGCCCGAGGCCAGGCTGGCCCCGGAAAAGGACCTCGCCGAGCAGCTCAAGCGCGAGCCCGACTGCGACGCGAGGATCGCCTGCGCCGCTTTGGCAGCGTCGCGCGCCGGCGCGCGGGAGCTGATCATGGGCACCGCCAGCCAGCTCGGCGACGCGTTCATGATCGACCTGAAGCTGCTCGACGCGCGCTCGGCGGCCGAGCTGCGGCGCGCGACGCACCCGGTCTCCGGTTCGCCCGACGCGCTGATCGACACGCTGCGCGAGGCGGTCGTGCAGCTGCTCGCGCCCGCGCGCTTCGTCGGCGCCATGCGCATCGAGGTGCCGGGCGTGGCCGGCGCGATGCTGTTCGTCGACGGAAAACAGGTCGGAGCGACGCCGTTGATCAAGCCCATCGAGGGTCTCACGCCCGGGCCGCACACGGTGCGCGTCGTCGCCGAGGGGAAGGCTGCCGAGAGCAGCGCGTTCGTCGACGTGCGCTTCGGGCAGGTGACCAACGCGCGGATCGAGCTCAGGCCGCTGCAGGCGGTGCCCATCGCGGCGCTGCCCGTCGCGCAGAATCCGGCGCGCACGGCGTGGATGCGGCCAGCTGCGCTCGGCGGCATGGGGCTGGGCGCGGCCAGCGCGGTGCTCGCGGTCATCTTTCACGCCCGCGCCTATGCGACCGCCGGCGACCTGAACCGGCGCGAATCGCTCAATCAGCTGCAGCCGGGCGATCGCGCCGCGTACCAGGACGTCGACCACGATACGCACCTCGCGCGCGGGTTCTATGTGACGGCCGCGATTCTCGGCGCGGCCGGCGCCGGCCTGTTCATCTGGGACCTGCATGTGCAAGGCACGTCCGTCACCGGGCAATTCTAAAGGCGTTCTAGGCACCCCGAATCTTGTTCTGGTTCTTGTTCTTGTTTGAGCTCGTGTTCCAGTTCTAGCTCGAGAACTGGGAACAAGAGCACAAACGAGAATGAGAACAAGAACAAGAACCGGGTGCCTGGAACTTCTTTATTGTTCGCGGATGGGCCAAGCCGCGTGGCGTGCCTTCGGTGCCGGCGTCGTGGCGACTGCGGGGCGCGTGCCGTCGGGAGCGGCAGCTTTCGCTTCGCTCTCGCTTTCTGCGACGACCTTGTCGTCGACCCAGGCGGATCCCGCCCACGACGGCTCGGGCTTCGTCTTCCAGATCGCCTGCGCAATGCGCGTCTCGCCGGAGGCCGCCCGCACCTGCGCCGCCAGCGTCCACTCGACCTCGGCGACGCCGGGCGGGAACATCGGCAGCTCGTAGCGGCCCAGCGTAAGACCCGGCGGCGCATCCACCACCAGCCGCGCCGGCATGTCGAGCCGCAGCGCCGGCTCGCCCCCGCCGTCGAGCCGCGCGATGACCGTCCCCTTGGCGTCGAAGAACCGAAGCGAGAGACCCTTGAAAACCAGCGGTACGCTCACGCGCAGGACCGGCTTTCCCGCCTCCTGCTCGTCCTGCTGCATCTCCTCGGGCACGCCCCACACCGCGACGTCGACTGCGAGGTGTCCGGCCACGTTCGAAACCCGGAGCAGGTCGAGCCGCAGGCCCTGCGCCTCCGCCGACTCGAGCAGCTCGAGCTTGCCCTCGCGCCACGAGCCGACCTGCGATTCCGCCAGCTCCTGCCAGTCGCGCACGTCCCCGCCGCGCACTTTCGGCGGCGGCGGCACGAACGGCGACGGTTGCCCGCGCAGCATCGGAAAGCGGTTGCCGATGTCCGCCAGATCGGCGAACCAGGCCCGCAAAAGCGCCCGAAGATCGTCGCGATAGCGATCGCGGTCGGGCGCCGCCCGGGCCACTGCCGCCCGCTGGGATCCACGCCCGCGCACCCAGCATGGCGAGACCGGCCGCGAACAGGATGGGCAAGGCGTACTTGAACAGGCGCATGATACCCCCGGAAAACACGGCATCTTGCGCCGTCCGGCCGGAAACCTGCCATCGGTCGGGTGGCGTGCTAGCCTCCGGCAAAATGTCGATCCGGCGCACCGCCATCCTCTGTCTTCTCGCGCTGTTCGCCTGCCGGCGGGCACCGGCCGGGCCCGACCCGAACTACGAGCAGGCGTCGAAGCTGTACCAGCAGCTCTACGCATCCGAGCTCGACGACGCGTACGGCGATCCGCAGATGGACCGCGTGGTGGCGTTCCTCAAGAAGGTCGACTCGTCGTCGGCCGATGCCGATGCCGCGCGGGCCATGCTCGGCGCCATCCAGAACGGCCGCGAGGTGCTCGCGAAACAGCGCGCGGACCGCGAGAAAATGGCGGCTGCGGCGGCGGCCAGCGCAGCGACGGCGGTGGTGAACATCGACCCGTCCGCGGTCATCGCGGCCTCAGCCCCGGTCGACGCAGGGCCGCCGCAGGACCCCTACGGACCGGGTGCGCAAGTGTCCGACATCAACTCCGCGAGCGGCGGCTGCTTGACCGACAACGAGCCGTACACCGAGCAGGGAACGGGCGTCGCCGGGCTCGTCTACCGTGTCGTCCCGACCGCGAACTGCGCCGGCAAGCTGCCGGGTTTCGTCGGACAGGCGGTCCTGGTCGTGAACGGCAAGATCTACCGGCGCATCGCCGATCCGAACCCGCCGAAGCCTCCAGCGCCACCGGTGCGCGATGCCGGACCGCCGGCGCAGGCAAGGGCCACTCCTCCAGCGGCCGGCCAGGCGGATGGCGGCGAGCCGGAGTACCAGATCGTCCTGCCAGGCCAGCCGCAGCCAGGCGCCACGCCTCCCGCCGAACAGACGCAGCGGTAGCGCGACCCTGCTATACAACGCAGCCACGTGCCGGGGACATGATGGCGGGGCCTGGTGGCCCCGCATCATCGTGTCCCCCGTGTCATATGGCTGAATTCTCGTACACGCTGTTGCGCCTGTTGCCCAAGAACACGCTGAGCCGGGCGGTCGGCGCGGCCTGTCGCGCCAACGCGCCGCGGCCGGTGGTGCGTGCCGTGATCCGCGGCTTCGCCCGCAAATACGGCGTCGACGCGAGCGAGGCGGAACGGCCGATCGAGGAATACCCGACGTTCACCGAGTTCTTCACGCGCCGGCTCAAGCCGGGCGTCCGGCCGATCGCGGCGGGCGAATTGCTTCCAGTCAGTCCGGTGGACGGCACCATCGGTGAGCTGGGCGACATCGTCGAGGGCCGGGCCCTGCAGGCCAAGGGCAAGCACTACACGCTCGCGGAATTGATCGGCGGGCCGAACGCGGCCGAGGACGCCGCGCAGTTCGCGGGCGGGACGTTTTGTACGATTTACCTGGCCCCCTACAACTATCACCGCATCCACGCGCCGCTCGGGGGCGGCATCACCGGTT
>VBLM01000414.1 GCA_005879095.1 Deltaproteobacteria bacterium | reverse complement strand
CGCTGTTCGTCCCGGCCAACACGCTCGCGCTCCTGCCGCTCTTCGGCACGCCGCTCAACGCGGGACATCGGTATGCGTTGGTGATCACCGAAGCCGTCCACGCGCGGGCCGCGCCGGCGATGGCGGACGCGCTGCGCGGCGCCGGTCCGGCGGCGGAGGTGACGGCGCCGTTTCGCGTGTTTGCGGCGGCGCACTCGGGGTACGACAAGGTCGCGCTCGCGTCGGTCTTCACCGTGCAAGACCCGACGGAGACCCTGGTCAAGCTGCGCGCGGCGGTTCGGGCGACGCCGGATCCGGCGCCGACCGGGTTCTCCTGCTCCGCACAGGGCGGGTACCAGCTCTGCTCCGGCGAGTTCCCGGTGCCGAACTTCCAGTCCGGCCTGCCGCCGTATCTCTCGTCGGGTGGCGCGCTGGTCCTCGACGCCGACGGCACGCCGCTCGTGCAGCGAACCGAGTCGGTGCGCTTCGCCGTGACGCTGCCGTCAGGCGCCGGCCCGTTTCCCGTCGTTCTGTACGAGCATGGAACTGGCGGAGATTACGAGTCTTTCTGGCGCGAGGGGCTGGGGCCCGACATGGCCGCGCGCGGGGTGGCGATGCTCTCGATGGACCAGGTCCTCCACGGCCCGCGCAATCCGTCCTGTTGGCCGCCGACCTCGGCCTACGAGAACTGCGTCGGCACCGCGTACTTCAACTTCATCAACCCGTACGCGGGCCGCGACAACACCCGGCAGGGCGCTGCCGACGGCTTTCAGCTCTTGCGGTTGGCCCACGCCCTCCCGCAACTTGATTCGGCGCACATCGCTTTTCTCGGCCATTCGCAGGGCGGGCTGACCGGCGCGCCGTTCGTCGCGGCCGAGCCGGAGCTGAAAGCGGCGGTGATGTCGGGAACGGGCGGCATTCTCGCCATCACGGTGCTGGTGCGGAAGGACCCGCTCGATTTCAAGTCGATCGCCGAGTTGCTGCTCGGCATCCAGGGTCGCGAGGAGCTGGAGCCGTTCCACCCGGTGCTGGCGATGATCCAGACGTTCGGCGAGCCGGCCGACCCGATCAGCTACGGCCGCCACTTCGCCCACGACCCACTCGGCGGCGGCGCGCGATCGGTGCTTTTGACGGAAGGGCTGCTCGATCCGTACACCTCGGCCCAGGCTTCCGAGGCGCTGGGCGCGGCGGCGCTCTTCGACATCGGCGGGACGGCGGCGCATCAGAACGACGCGTTCCTCAAGCTCGGGCTGCACGTCGACCCGCTGCCCCACGACGTCGCGCCCGGCACGGGCCTCTTGCTGCAGTTCCCCAGCGACGGCCATTTCGCCATGTTCGACAACCCCGTCGCCCGCTGCCGCGTCGAGGGCTTCCTGCAATCGGCGCTCTTCGGGACTGCCCGCGTCGACGGCTGCTGATTACTTTGCGACCGCGGGGGCGGCCGGAGCGGCTGGCGCGGCCGGGGCTGCCGCGGCTTCGGCGTCGTCCTCCATGGCCCCGATCTGGGCTTCGAGGTCGAGGATGCGGCGCTCGTGCTGGGCCAGGCGCGGGACCAGCGTGGCGTACGAGAGGACCGCGAAGACCGCGACGGCCACCAGCGCCGAAAGCAGGACGTGGATGACGAGTTGGCGGCTGGGGATGGGCTGCGACGGCGGCTTCGCTTCGCTGGTCTCGGGCATGGGTGGTTTCTCCTCGCACACAGTCTCGCACAGCTATCGGCCGTGCGGGTACTCGCGGCCCTTCCACAAAGGACCCTCGCCGCGCAGTTGCCGCGCCGCGGACTGCAGCAGGATCCCGATGAAGGCCAGCTATCCGAGCGGCAGCGTGATCGCCCAGCCGAGCGCGACGGGAAAGACGTTCGCCAGCACGATCAACCGCTGCACCATCGCGACGGCGCAGACCGCCAGCGCGAGCGCCAGCTGCCCGCCGCGCAGGAAGGGCGCGGCGAAAAACGGCAGCGCCGTGATGCCCACCAACAGCGCGCCGCCCAGCGCCCGCAGCGGACCGCCCGCGCCGGCCGAGGCGTTCTTGACGAAGCCCCACCAGATCTCGCGCAGCGAGGTGTACATCCGTACCGAGACCAGATGCCGTCCGACCTCGGCGCGCAGACGGTAGCCGCGGCCCTTCACCAGCCGCGCCAGCTCGAGGTCGTCCGCCACCCGATCGCGGATGGCAGCATGTCCGCCCACCTTTTCGTACACCTCGCGCTTGATGAGGATGTACTGGCCGTTGGCGATGGCGATGCTCGATCGAGGGTCGTTCACCAGCCGCAGTGGAAAAGCGCCGACTACGGCCGAGAGAACCTGCGGCAAGAGAGCACGCTCCCAGAACGTCTCGGTGCGGACGTCGGTCAAGATCGTGAACAGGTCGGCGCCGTGCTCGCGCGCCGCCGCCATCGCCGAGGACAGCGCCGCAGGACCGTGCTCAGTGTCGGCGTCGGTGAAGAGCAGCCACGTCGCGCCCGCGGCGTGCTCGACGCCCTGCGCGTTGGAGTGGTTCTTTCCCAGCCATCCGGCGGGCAGCTCGGAGCCGCGCACGATCGTCAGCCGTGGATCGGCCAGCGCGGCCGCTTCCGCGTGCGTCGCGTCCTCGCTGCGATCGTCCACGCAGACGACGCGCAGCCGTGGCCAATCCTGCGCCAGCAGCGACCGCAGGCAGCGGCCGATCTGGTGCGCCTCGTTCCGCGCCGGCACGATCGCGGCCACCTCGGGCGCATCAGCCGGCGGCGGCGCCAAAGGCACATCGCGCACGAATCGAACGTCGAGGAGCGTGCTGACGAGGGCGGCGCCCCAGAAGAGCAGCGCCGTAAGAAGCAGCACGATCATAATGTGGGGACACAATACGTATTTGACGGTACCGAGAAATACGTATTGTGTCCCCGAATTACTTGCTGCAGTTGCCGCCGGCGGCCGCGGTCGAGTTGGCGCCGATGCAGATCGCACGGCGCGGAATCGCGCCCGCGGGGTCGGCCTTGTTGTAGCGGGCTGGGACCGTGCCCTGCGCGTGGAGGTAGGCCGCGAGCGATTCCCACTCCTTGATCTCGGTGCCGCCTAGCGCCGCGGGGCGCTTAAGGATCGTCGCCGCTGGATCGTTCCCCGGCACCGGCACGCCGTCGGCGAGAGTCGGCATCGTGTCGTGGAGCGCCTTGAGCTTGACGCCGGCGAAGGTCGCGAACGAAGCGATGTAGTAGGTCGCCACCACGCGGACCAGCTTGAGTGGATTGTCGAGCCATCCCGCGGGCAGGCCCGGCGCCGCGGGGGTGGCCAGCGTGGCGTCGAACTTGAGGTCCCAGGTGGTCGCATCCGGCCCGTCGTAAGTTCCAGCAGCCAGCGCGGCCGGCTTGAGCTGCCAGATCCTGACTACCCGGCCGTTGTTGCGGTCGGTCGGATCGCCATTCGGATTGAACGCTGCGCGGGTGGTGTCGTACTGAAACTTGAAGCCCGAGGGAACGAGAAAGAAATCCTCGTGGCCGGTGTACGCGTACCCGGCGGTGACCTCGAAGGCGGCCTTCACCTCGGCGAGGTAGATGCCGAACCGGCAGAGCGGATATCCCGGCGTCCCCGTCTTCGGCGAGCCGCCCAGCGGGACCGCGGCGAACAGGTCGGCGAAGCCGAGCTTGCCGGTCAGGCCCTTGCGCAGCGCGGGGACGCGGGTCGCGCCGTAGCCCTCGGCGGCGAGATCGGTCGTGATTCCGAGCAGCGGCGAGTTCGCCGCCGCCAGGTTCGCGTCGGTGATCAAGTCGATCAGCTCGGTCTCCTGGAACTTGCTCGAGTTGTCGACGTCGAACGGCAGCGTCGCCACCGGGTAGTTGTAGTAATCGCCGGTGTGGGCCAGCGCGCCCGGCGCGGCGGGCGCGAGGATCTCGCCCAGCGTGTACTGCATGAACGAGAGCGTCTGCCCGGGGATCGGCGCCGACTCCAGCGCCTGCACCGTGCCGCCGACGAGGGTGTTGACGGCGTCGTCAGAGGGCGCGGTCGTGTCGGTGACCGGGATCAGCTTGGAGTTCGCCATGTCGAAGCTGATGCTGTGGTCGCCGTTCACCGTCAGGTAGATGCGGCCGACCTGGTCGCCGAAGCGGCCCGCCTGCTGCACCAGCACGTCCTTGTTGGTGTGCAGGTTCTTGTACAGCTTGGCCGGGAAGTCGCTGTGCGAGTGGCCGCTGACGATCACGTCGAGACCCGAGACGTTCTGCGCGATGGCGATGTCCTCGCTCTTGGCTTCGTTGGAGAGGTCGGCGCCGCTGTGGCTCAGCGCCACCACCAGATCGACCTTGTCGTCGCGGCGCAGGCTGTCGACGAACGGCTGCACGTCGTCGAAGATCTGGGCCAGCACGGCGACGCGGTTGTCGGTCGTGGCCCCGGCGGGGAGAGAGAAGGTAGTGGGCGCGGCGGCGGGGGCGACCGCCTGCGCGTCGGCGCCCATGATGCCGATGAAGCCGACCTTGATTCCGCTGGGCGTGGTGATGACGAACTTGCCGTGGATTGGCTTGCTCGAGTCGGTGTTGTTCACGTCGTACAGCGCCTGCAGCGAGGCGTCGGTGGTGCCGGCGAAGTGGATGTTGCTGGCGACGATGTTGGGGACGCCTTCGGGACTCGCCTTCGCGGCTCCGATGATGGCGGCGAGGCCGGCGGGGCCGTAGTCGAACTCGTGGTTGCCGAGCGTCGTGATGTCGTAGTTGAGCAGCTTCAGCGACCGGTAGTCGGGGGAGACGGTGGTCGCCGCGATCTGCGTCAGCGAGCCCATCATGTTGTCGCCCGCGGAGACGGTGAGACTGTCGGCCCCGGCGCTCTTGGCCGCATCGCGCTCGGCCTTGAGCACGACCGAGCGGCGGGAGGCCCCGCCCTTGATGCCGGCGCCGGCCGCGGCGGGGGTGGGGAAATCGTCCACCTCCGGGCCCAGGCCGATCAGGTGCGAGTGCTCGTCGTTGGTGTGGAGAAG
>VBLM01000419.1 GCA_005879095.1 Deltaproteobacteria bacterium | reverse complement strand
TGCGCGCCGCCGCCACGTCGAACCCCTTGCCGTCGTCGCGAATCGAGAGGTGCAGCCCATCGCCGGCGATGCGCAGCTCGACCTCCACCCGCGTGGCGCTCGCATGGCGGATCACGTTGGTGAGCGCCTCCTGCGCGACGCGGAAGCAGGCCGTCTCCACCGAGGGGGAAGGCCGCCTCTCGAAGGCCGCCAGATCCACCTGGAAGTCGAGGCCGGCGCGCGTGGCCTCACGCTGCACGTACCAGCGCAGCGAAGCGGGCAGCCCCAGCTCGTCGAGCAGCGGCGGGCGAAGGTCCTGGGCGAGGTCGCGCATCCGGGCGATGGCGCCGTCCACCAGCGCGATGGTCTCGGCCTGATCGGCATCGCGCCGCACGAGGTTCAGCTTGATCGCCGTCAGCACCTGTCCGAAGTCGTCGTGCAGCTCGCGGGCGATGGCGCGGCGCTCCGCCTCCTGGGCTTCGAGCAGCTCGCGCGAGAGCGCCTGCAGCTGCTCGCGCTTCTCCCCCAGTTCTCCCGCGGCCCGCTGCTGCTCGATGGCCGTGGCGAGCAGGTTGGCCACCGACCAGACGAAGTTCACTTCGTCCTCGCTGAACGCCCGCAGTTTCGTCGAGTGCGCGCCGAGCACGCCGAAGGGCCGCTCGCGCCCCGGGATGGGGACGTTGATCCCGCTGCGAACGCCGTGCTCGAGCAGGATCTCGCAGGGGATGAAGCGGGTCTCGGCGGGCAGGTCCCCGACCACCACCGGCGCGGGGGCGCGCAGCGAGTACCAGCTCATGAAGCTCGGCGGGGCCGGCACCGTGGAGCCGATGCCGTACTGGTCTTTCCATGCGCCCGCGCTGGCGCGGAAGACGAGGCCGCTCTGGTCAGGGAGGGCCTCGAGGATCATCGCGTGCGCGACGTCCAGCGTCCGCGCCAGCAGCTTCACCGACTCCTCGAAGACGGCCTGCAGCGAGCCGCCGCGCATCGCCAGCAGGCTGAGCTGCGCGATGGCCGCCTGCTGCTCCGCGTGCCGCTGAAGCTCCTGCTCCGCCCGCTTGCGCTCGGTGACGTCGGCGTTGGTGCCGTAGACGCGGATCGGCGTCCCGGCAGCGTCGCGGACCACCGTCGCCCGGCCGAAGATGACGTGCACGCTGCCGTCCGGCCACACCACCCGGTACTCGATGTCCGGCGATCCATCGCCGGCGAGCAGCTGGTTGCGCCGCTCCAGCACCCATTCGCGATCGTCCGGGTGGAGGGCGGCGGTGAAGTCCTCGAACGCGGCCCCCTTCTCCCGATCCTCGCCGAAGAAGAGCCGCCGGTTCTCCTCGGTGTTGACGACCACTCCGGTTCCGAGATCGAGCTCCCAGCTCCCGGTGTGGCCGAGGCGCTCGGCTTCGAGCAGCAGCTGCCGGTTCTTGCGCAGCGCCTCCTCGGCGAGGACCCGGTCGGTCACGTCCTCGTTGACGATCACCGCCCCGACGATGGGAACGACTCGATCTCGATCAGCTCGTTGAGGCTGGTCTCGCCGCGCGCGAGAGCCCGCCGCGATGCCCATTCCTCGGGCGCGACCGCCTTGCCGGTGTCATGCCAGAAGCCCTTGCTCTGCTCGTATCGGTCGTCGCCGCGGACGATGGTGCGGCCCCAGATCGCGTCGACCGAGGCGTTGATGAGCAGGACGTCGCCGTTGGCGTCGACGACCGCCACGCCGACCGGCAGCGTGTCGACCACCAACCGCAGAAGTTGCTGGCTGCGCTGCAGCGCCTCTTCCGACATCTCTTTTACGATGTCGCGGCGACGCCCGGGATGCGCTGCGTCAGGCGAAATAACGTCTGCTGGCCGACGTCGGACCGCCAACCGGAGAGGCGACGATGCTCACGATGGACGTCCGCTACGCCCTGCGCCGGATGCGGAATGCGCCGATGTTCGCCGTCGTCACTGTCGCCACCCTTGCCCTCGGGGCGGGCGCGACCACGGCGATGTTCAGCGTGGTGAAGTCCGCATCTACGAGACCAACCCGAACAGCGACGCCTGGACGACCTCGGAGCCGAACTACCTCGACTTCCGCGCGCGCACGCGCAGCTTCTCGACGGTCGCCGCAATCACCGGCCGTGGCGCCAGCCTGCTCGGACGCGGCGATCCAGTCGCGCTCTCCGGCCTCGCCGCCACCACGTCCTACTTCTCACTCTTCGGCGAGCGCCCGATCGCCGGCGCGCCGTACGGGATCGAGCAGGACCAGCCTGGCGGCGACACGCACGTCGTCCTCCTCGGCGAGGGCATCTGGCAGCGCCTCTTCGGCAGCGACCCGGCGGTGGTGGGAAAGTCGATCGATCTCGACGGCATTCCCCACCGAGTCTCGGGCGTGATGCCGAAAGGGTACGGCTACTTTCCGAGCGACTTCTGGGTCCCGCTCGCCCCCGATCCGTCGGCGAATCGCGGCAACCACCTGCTGTTCGCCTTCGGTCGGCTCAAGCCCGGCGTCAGCATCGCGCAGGCCAACGCGGACGTGGTCGGCGTCGCGGCCGAGTTGTCGCGGCTGTATCCCAAGTCGAACGGGCAGTGGGGCGGCCGGGTCGAAAGCCTCGCCGACTCGATCGTCGGAAAAGACGTTCGCCGCCAGCTCTGGCTGCTCCTCGGAGCGGTCGGATTCCTGCTGCTGCTCGCTTGCGCCAACGTCGCCAATCTGCAGCTGGCGCAGGCCGTCGCGCGCGAACGCGAGATGTCGGTCCGGGCTGCGCTCGGCGCTGGCCGCATGCGCCTGGTGCGCCAGCTTCTCGTCGAGAGCGTGGTCTTCTCGGTCTTCGGCTCGGCCGGCGGCGTCGCCATCGCCTGGGCCATCATTCCCATCGTCCGGGGATCGGCCGCCGTCACCGTCCCGCGGCTCGACGAGGTCTCGATGGATTTGCGGGTGCTGGCCTTCGCGCTCGCCGTCGCGCTGATCACCGGCATGATCTTCGGGCTGGCCCCCGCGGTGCACGTGGTCCGGTCCGATCTGCAGAGCGGGTTGCGGCGGACTTCCCGCTCGCTCGCGGGCGGCGGCCGGAAGCTGCAGCAGTCGCTCATCGCCGCCGAGGTTGCGCTGGCCGTGATCCTGCTCGTCGGCGCCGGTCTTCTCGCGCGCAGCTTCGTCCAGCTTCAGCGCGTCTCTCCCGGCTTCCGCATCGAGGGCCTCCTCCAGCTGACCGTCACCGCGCCGAACGAGATGCCTCGCGAGCGTCGAGGCGCGTTCTTCCACCAGATCGAAGCCGCGCTGGCTGCGGTCCCCGGCGTCGTCAGCGCCGGCGGTTCGAGCATCGCGCCATTTTCCGGCGGCAACACGACCACGCAGTTCCTCGCCGAGGGACATGAAAGGGCGGACAACGAGTACTTCGCCGCCGACTGGCGCAGCGTCACGCCGGGCGTCTTCCGCACGCTCGGCGTCGAGCTGCTCCGTGGCCGCCCGCTCGAGCAGACCGACGTGCAGGGCCATCCTTTCGTCGCGGTCATCGGCGAGTCGATGGCCCGGCGCCTGTGGCCCGGCGAGGACCCGATCGGCAAGCACATCATGGCCGCCCAGAGCGCGCGGACGGCGGCCGATCGCATCGAGGTGGTCGGCGTCGTCCGCGACGTGCTCGATCAATCGCCGGCCGCGGCCGCCGCGCCGGCGGTCTACTTCTCGGAAGACCAGAAGCCGTGGGTCCAGCTCACCTTCTTCGTCCGGCCGCGCGAAGCAGCCAGCCCCGTTTTCGTCGATGCCTTGAGACATGCCGTCCGCGAGGCCGCGCCGTCGACGCCGGTTCCGACCATCACGCCGCTTTCGACCAACGTCGACCTCGCGCTCGCGCCGCAGCGCTTCACCACCGGTCTGTTGACCGGCTTCGCCGCGATTGCACTCTTGCTCGCAAGTATCGGGATTTACGGCGTGATCTCGTTCACGGTCGAGCAGCGCACGCCGGAGATCGGGGTCCGCCTCGCGTTCGGCGCTTCGCCGTCTGGCGTGACTCGGATGGTGATGCGCGAC